>JAPOOP010000038.1 GCA_026713385.1 Candidatus Poribacteria bacterium
GAAATGTTTTTCAATAAGCGCAATGGTTTTGTCTATCTCGATATTCCCGACAATAACCATAACAGAATTATTTGGGGCGTAGTGGACGCGGAAGAATTCTTCTGCCTTGCGCCGATTTAGCATGGCGATATCTGAGGGCCAGCCAATAATCGGTATGCCGTAAGGATGCGCAGTGAAAGCAGCAGCCATAAACTGTTCATAGAGTTTACCGCCAGGACGGGTGTCAACACGCATCCGACGCTCCTCTTTGACAGCCTCACGTTCGACATAAAATTCGCGTAGAACGGCATTTTTCAGCCGATCCGACTCAAGCATTGCCCACAACTCTAACTTATTAGACGGCAATTCGACCGTGTAAATGGTATAGTCAACAGAGGTACCAGCGTTGAATCCGGTACTGCCGTGTTGCGTATAAATTTCGGTATATTCGCCGGTAACGATCCACTCCTTGGCGAGTTCCTGTTGCGCTTTGAGTGCCGCTTCTAATTCGGATATTTTCTCCGCATCCGCTCTTGTTCCTTTTGCGCGCTCCATGTCAAGTGCGTCACCTATCCGATCAATCTCGGCGAGCACAACCTTCTCTTTTTCATAGTCTTTTGTGCCGATTGTTTTGGTGCCTTTGAACAACATGTGTTCGAGCATGTGCGCGATACCGCGTGTATCATCTGATTCATCAACTGAACCGGCTTTAAAGAGGATGTAGGGGGCAATAGTAGGGGAAGTATCGCGTTTAATCATCAACAATTTCAGACCGTTAGGAAAGACATGCTCCACCACACGATCTGAGAGATCTTGTGCTGACGCTATCCCTTGCAAAGCAAGGAGGCATAGGATCAGCAAATAACGTATGTGTTTCATTCTTTATTCTTCGGCACCTCTATTCTGTAGAGTACCCGATATTGGGCAATGCCGCTTCCTTTCTGTTTAGAACCCTCAGTCAGAAGCCGAGGTCGTTGACATTCTCACATAAGTATGAGTTTTTAATCTAAGCCAATAGGAAAGCAGAAGGAGCCTCAATTACATAGAAAATCGAGACTCCCCCAAGTCTTATCCTTTATCAACATCACCGAGTAACCCGACAAGGGCAAATCTGATGTGAGACGAGAGTGCTGAGTTCTCTGCGCGAAGGTCTGCACCGTCTGCGTCCGGGTACATAACATGTGCCGCGACAGCGCGCTTAACCCAACGCTCTGCCCTGTCATCGTAAGGAATGTATTTTTCTTTCGGTGCCGTGCATGCCGGACACTCATCTGGTGGATTATCCGCTTCCTTCCACAAATAGCCACAAGCTACACAAACAAACATTGCAAAGTCCTTTCTCTACTCCTCAAGAAAATTAATATTTTATTAACAAAATACCAAAATCATTAATCTTCAAGGGATCGAAGTTACAGGTTTTAGAATTACAATCAACTATTGAATTTTAGCAGATTACATTTTGAGATACAAGTTTTAAATTCCGAGGTCTTACGCAAAGCAGTCGGTGTGCTATCAAACCGACTGCTCCGCTGATTGCGCTTTCAATTCAGCAATCTGGTCGCGTAAGGCGGCGGCTTCCTCATAATCAAGATCCAACGCCGCTTTTCGCATTTGTCGCGTTAAGTCCGTAATCATCGCCTCAATATCTTGCGGTTCAACGGTTTCCGAAACGATAACAGGCCTGTCAGATTTTTTAGTCTTATACGCATCAGTTGATTCAGCAATAAGATCCTGAATTGCCTTTTCAATCGTTGCAGGCGTAATATCGTTATCAGTATTATATTGAAGTTGAATCTCACGTCGGCGCCGTGTCTCCTTGATTGCCTCTCCCATGGCATCCGTGACATCATCTCCATACAAGATCACTTCTCCATCAACATTTCGGGCAGCACGTCCAGAGGTTTGAACGAGAGATCTCACAGAACGGAGGAAACCGGGGCGGTCCGCGTCAAGGATTGCGACCAGAGAAACTTCAGGGAGATCAAGTCCTTCGCGAAGTAGGTTGATACCGACAAGCACATCGAAAACGCCTTCGCGAAGTTCACGTAAAATGCGGGCGCGGTCAAACACATCAATCTCAGAATGCATATAGTCAGCACGGATACCCGCCTCCGTCAAATACTCGGTTAAGTCTTCCGCCATCCGTTTGGTAAGCGTCGTGACAAGGACGCGTTGTTTGCTCCTGACGCGCTCTTGGATCTTGCCGATGAGATGGTCTATTTGTCCCCTCACTGGATGTATCGTAATTTCGGGGTCGATGAGTCCGGTAGGACGGATAATCTGCTCGACAATTTGCGCGCTGTTATCCATTTCATAGGCACCAGGGGTCGCGGAGACAAAAATAACTTGATTCACGCGTGCTTCAACCTCGTCGAATCGAAGCGGACGATTGTCGAGTGCGGAAGGCAAACGGAATCCGTAGCCGACAAGTGTCTCCTTTCGTGACCGGTCACCGCGATACATACCGCGCAGTTGTGGAATCGTTACGTGTGACTCATCAATAAAGAGAAGAAAATCATCGGAGAAGTAGTGCATCAGGCAATACGGAGGATCCCCCGGTTGCAATCCTGAGAGATGCCGTGAGTAGTTTTCAATACCGGAGCAGTAGCCCACCTCCCGCAACATCTCTAAATCAAAGCGGGTTCGTTGCTCGATGCGTTGCGCTTCAAGCAATTTATTCTCTTTCTCAAAAGTCAGAATCCGGTCTTGGAGTTCAAGTTCAATATTAATTAACGCCTGATCGAAGATTTCACCATCCGTCATGAAATGTTTGGCAGGATAAACTTCAAGGAAATCCCGTTGTGCCAACACCTCTCCGGTTGTTGTATCAATCTCGTTAATTCGATCAATCTCATCGCCAAAAAGCTCAATACGATAGGCATTCTCACTATACGCAGGAAAGACTTCAACAACATCTCCGCGAGCGCGGAACACACCTTGCCAGAACTCAACATCGTTGCGGACATACTGAATATCGACGAAGGCTCGTAGGAGCGCGTCGCGCCGAACGACATCTCCGACTGCTACCTGAACCCTCTGATTTTCAAATTCATCTGGAGAACCGAGACCGTACAGGCAGGAAACACTCGCAACAACAATAACATCGCGACGCGATATTAAGGACGCTGTTGAGGCAAGACGCATCCGTGTAATCTCTTCGTTAATGCGGACATCCTTTTCAATAAAGGTATCCGTAGATGGGATGTAGGCTTCAGGTTGATAGTACTCGTAATCGCTGACGAAATAGTGGACGGCGTTATTTGGGAAAAAAGTCCGGAATTCGTTGTAAAGTTGTGCAGCGAGTGTCTTATTGGGTGAAATGACGAGCGTGGGCAATTGGACGTTCTGAATCACATTTGCCATCGTATAAGTTTTCCCTGAACCCGTCACGCCGAGAAGGGTCTGTTGTTTGTCTCCGCGTCGGAGTCCTTCCGTGAGCTTGTCAATGGCTTGCGGCTGATCGCCTTGGGGTGAAAAATCTGAGATTAGTTCAAA
>JAPOOP010000262.1 GCA_026713385.1 Candidatus Poribacteria bacterium
ATCAAAGGCGGATAAACGAACCGTCTTGAAGACGGAACGGGTTCAAGCACAAAAGTATACCAACTGGAGATGACCCGTTTTGTGTCAATATCGCCGTTCGCACCATCCCATGCAGAGAAGGCAATAGGCACAAAGACACCGGGTTCGAGTTGTAAGTCCTTCTTGTCCTCGGTCTTCAAGGCACGTTTCACCCACAATTTGTATTGTCCATCCGAGTAAACACTCTGTGTCTGTAATTCGCCTTGCGCTTCCTGAACTTCGGCATTGCTGATCCCTTTAGCCGTGACCTCAGTTACCTGCTCAGGCGCGGAGGCTTTCCACTGCCAGAGATAGACCGGCAGCCGACCGCCCCATAGGAAATAAGGCTTCGGCGCGGTCGGACCTTGTGGCACTTTCACCGGAAATTGAATTGCCAATGCATCCTCAAGAGGTTTCCCTGTCATCTCGTCGGTTTCATCGCCAGTCGTGTGCGTCCGATCATCCCATGTGAAGAGAAACACAACCTCTGTATCGTTGTAAAATGATTTGACATCCACGGAATCAATTGTTGGGTTAAACTGTCGAGGTTCGATGACGACTTGCCCAACAAGGGGGAAGTGACTGGATTGAATCGTTTCCCACGCGTCATCCTCCATTCCCGGTAACTCGCTTTGAACGTATTGCGAGCGAAGGACGCTGTTCCCAATCGCGGGTTCGGGGCGTTTTTCAGGCGCGAGCGATTTAACGTAGTTCGCCAAATGCCAACTCTTTTCATAGACGACCTTCATCGCGTCATCATACGTCTGCTGCTCAGCGGTACTCAACTCCATACCTTCTGTGCGATTGAGCGCGATGTCAACAGCGACATCCATTTTTTCATAAAACTGTCCGGACTCCTCTTCCTCTGCCTCCGTCATTTCGTCTTTGTTTTCCAATTCGGTGAGGCGTTTAGATTCCTCTACAGTCAATCCAAAATGCAGGAAACTATCGCCTTCAAATGCGGGCATGGGTGATCCCGCGATACCACCGATGAATCGCTTGAAGATGGCTTCCGTGTCAGCACCACCGCGAAAATTCCAACTTTGGGCAAGGTTTGCGGGCCACGTCTGGAACCCCCATTCGTCAGTCAGCGTGGGAGCGGACGTGCCGTCCCCCCGTCCAACGTTACCGTGGCATTCGACACAACCGAGTTCAACATAAAGCCCCTTTCCGGTTTCCACGCTCTGTTCGGAGTAAGAGATTTTACCTTCAAGGCTGATTTCCCGTAGTGGTGCTTCACTCTCTTTAAACCCATCGTAAAAAGTCTTGATATAAGCCACCACTTCCCAGCGATCACCGGCACTTAGGGAGGTTTCCCATTCGGGCATCGACGATCCGGGCATCCCTATGGTAATAATGTCAAAGAGGTCCTGATCCGTCGGAAGTTGACCACTCTCTGTAGAACGAATCTTATACAAGCCGCGTGTGAAATCCCTCGGTTTCGGAAGGAGATTCTCAGCGGCAGAACCGTCACCTCTACCTTCAGTACCGTGGCAGTGCGCGCAACTCTGCTCATATACCTCTTTCCCTTTCTCAGAGGCATCTGGAGCGTTCTGCGCGTACGGGAACATGACAGCACCCAGCATTCCCAAAACCAGCATTAGGAGAGTGACATTTCTGTTTCTCATTTTTAGTGTCCCTCCCCAAAGGTTCGTGGCTGATAGCCCGTGTAGTCCGATAGAAAGAGAATCACGTCCCAAATTTCGTCTTTTGTTAAGGAGTCTTCCCAGATAGGCATCGCCGAATCCCAAGGCGTGCCAGCTGCCGGTAATCCCGGTCCACCCTTGGCTATTCGCCAAAAAAAGAAAGACTCTTGGAAGTTAGGAATAATCCCTGGATCTTGGAAATTAGCAGGAAGCGGTTGGAGGTGAGGCGCAAAGTGTCCCTGTCCATCAAGGTGATCCCCATGGCAGTAAAAACAGTTTTGATAATAAACACGCCTGCCGTTCTCAACATGGGCTTTGAACGCCTCCGGATCATCTTTTTTATAATGCCGGAAGGGGTTCACGACATCTTGCATCGAGCCAATAACCTCATCTTTGTAGGTTAATTCAAGGGGCGGCGATGGATGTGCGTCACGCGGGCTTCCAGGAGGATTCGCTCGCTGTGCGATAATCGAATAGGTATAACCGAGTAAAAACAACGGGATTAACACCGCGATAACGCGTCGGCGGATACGGCGTTTGTCATCAACGAGCGTTTCGCGGACGGGGCGCAGAAATTCTCGAAATAGTGAATCCTCAACGGAGATATGCACCAA
>JAPOOP010000199.1 GCA_026713385.1 Candidatus Poribacteria bacterium
ACAACTCTCCTCGAGTACGTTCCCTACCTGCGCGTACGCGTGGATTGAACTCGTCCGAGGTGAGACCCCAGATCCGTCTCTGATCGAATGGTTTATCGCAAATCAGAAGGAAGATGGCGGATGGGGATTAGATACCGCAAATATCTCAAATACAGAAGCGACCCGATTTGCTCACTTAATACTGGAGCAAACCCATCAACGTTCATCCGATCCGTCCCTCCAAAAACTGTTGGCATCCGTCCCGAAATCCGAGCCACATCTCGCCTTAGTCAAATTGGCGTATGCCGCTTTTAATCAGTTCGATTGGAACGAACTGACGCTTTCAGAAAATGCCCTACCTCTCATGAAACTCGCAAGGCAGTTGACGAAGATTCCGCTGCTTGGCAGTCGATTGAAACCACCGAGACATCGTCTGCCGCCTGTTGCGCTTTTCAACACGCCCATGTTCGATGCCCTCTTCATTGCTGAGCAACATACGCTCGTGCCCGTCTTCATCATGATCGAACTGAACACGGCAAAACGTCCTGAAATGATAGCCTCTCTCGCGGCATGGTTGAAAACGCACGTTCTCAGCGACGGGAGTTGGTTTCGGGTTAACTACATTACTGCCCTTTCTGTTTTAGCACTTATTGAGCTTCAAGAAAAATGGGAAGCAGATGAAGAGATCGCGGAACTTATCGAACGCGGTATCGCCTGGCTCCGAACGACGCGAAACCGTGATGGCGGGTGCCGAGAGGCATTGAACCTGAATGTATGGGACACAGCGTTGAGCATCATTGCCCTGACAGACGTGTACGCGATACACAATGAACTGGGGAAACACCCAAGCAAAAATATCCCTCTTACAGATGAACTCACAGACAAAGTAAAGAGTGCCGCGCAGTGGCTCGTCACACATCAAAATGATGACGGCGGATGGGCGTTTTCAGGATTAGGCGACAGCACACTTCCAAGTGACGCTGATGACACAGCACTCGGAACCCTCGCCCTGATTCGTTCACGCCTTGTAGGTTCACCTATTGACCGTGAGGCATTAGATAATGCAGTTCACCGTAGCATTACATGGCTGAAGACCCAACAGGTACGCGATGGCAGTTGGAGCACATATCAACCCGGGCAAGGAGATGTTGGTTGTGTGAGCATCACAGCACATGCGATTGAAGCACTTCTTGCTTTTGATCAGAGCGATATCCCTGATATACCGCATGTTCGCGAGGCGATGATTGCTGGAGTCTACTGGCTCCGCAAACAAATGAATCGCGATGGGTATTGGCGAGATCTCTGGTTAGCAAAAGATACGTATGGCACCGCCTGCGCTATAGCAGCAATGGTCAAGGTTGGACTTAAAAATGTTCCCGAAGTTCAGCGGGGTATCGAATGGCTCGAACAAACACAAAATGCGGATGGCGGATGGGGAGAAGATATGTTTGGAAATCCCACTGAAAGCACAGTGGAACAGACAGCTTGGAGCACCTACGCACTCCTGCTTGCGAATCCCGAAAATACTGCTGCTGAACGAGGTATAGCGTTTCTACTCAAACACCAGCGAGAAGACGGTTCATGGCTCGAACAGTGTGTTGGTATCTATTGGGAGATTATCGGTGGCTATGCCGATCCGATTTATGCATCCGTTTTTCCGATACTTGCGCTCAATCAACGATTACAAACAACTCCTTAGGTTCTGGCATGGGAAGGAAATCGGGGTTACAAACCCCTCCCACAATATCGGTTATTATCCCAATTTTGAACGAAGCAAAGATCCTGGACCAAACACTGTCTCAATTGCAGCCCAAATTGGGATCCCACGAGTTGATTATCGTAGACGGTGGAAGCAACGATAACTCTGTCTGTATTGCCGAGAAATACGGAGAGGTGCTCACGTCAGCACGCGGAAGAGCAAAACAGTTAAACGCAGGTGCCGCGGCAGCAACAGGCGATATCCTGATTTTCCTACACGCAGATATCAGGCTTGAACCCGGGGCATTGAAGGCAGTAGCATCAGCACTGTCGTCAGGGTACATCGGTGGTGGATTCCGTCAGAAAATCGATGGCAAAAGTATTCTCTATCGTGTGATTGAAATAGCAGGAAATGTCCGAGGTAAATACCTAAAGGTGTTTTATGGGGATAGTGGTATTTTTTTAGCACGCGCCGACTTCGAGAAGATCGGCGGTTTTCCAGACATTCCGATTCTGGAAGAAATGGAATTTTCAAAAGAGTTGCGGAAACTTGGCAAAACAACCCTTGTTGCCCCATGTATCCATATCTCCGCGCGACGCTGGGAAACAAGAGGTGTCGTTCGAACGACATTAAACAACTATCTGATAACGCTCCTATATTTCCTAAAAATCTCACCGGAGAGGCTTGCCGAACTCTATCGTCATATCCGGTAGCAGCATCCATAGCAAGACAGGCAATAGTTTGGAGCCGATTCAAGCAATCGGCACACGTGATTAAGCAATAGG
>JAPOOP010000037.1 GCA_026713385.1 Candidatus Poribacteria bacterium
CCCTTACCGATTTCCTAAAAGATTACGGGCATCGCGCCGTTGATGAGTTTGAATTGGCACAGCCCCGTTGGCGCGAAGATACCACCTATCTTGAACAGATCGTTGCATCTTTCCAGCAAAAGAACGTTGAATCCTCTTCTTCCAAGAGTGACGATGCGAAACAACAGATAGAACAACGTGAGTCCGCAGAAAAGGAACTCGTCGCACACCTCGAAAATAAAACAGGTTTAAGAAAGCAGGTTGAGAGTGAACTGGACTTCACGAGAACTTATATGCCTTTCAGAGAGACAGCGAAATTCTATCTCATGCTCGGCTATGAACAGGTTCGTCGTGCACTGTTTGAATTGGATCGCCGCTATCAACTCGATGGCGGTATCTTCTATCTCGTGCCAGATGAATTACGACAACTCATAAAGGGTAAGGTTTTCAATGAAGTTATTACTACACGCAAGATGAAGCGTGAAGTAGCACTTCAGATTGAGGTGCCGGATGTCATTTTCAGCGATTCGTTGGATCAGATCGGTGCCTCGCCCGCAATCGAAGCGACCGATACATATATAGGAGTGGGTGTTTCGGCTGGTATTGCGACCGGACAAGCGCGCGTGCTTTTGACCCCGACAGATGTGCGTCCATCCGATAGGAACTACATCTTGGTATGTCCGTCAACCGATCCGGCATGGACACCGCTTTTCCTCCATGCAGCGGGACTGGTGATGGAGCGCGGTGGGATCCTTTCACACGGTGCAGTCGTTGCCAGAGAGTATGGTGTGCCTGCCGTGGCAAACATTCCGAACGCAACTCGCCGTATCACAGATGGACAGACACTCCAGGTTGATGGGAATCAAGGTACGATCTCAATTTTTTAGATAGCCTCGTAACGAGGAAACGGAATATGCTGCTACTCGATACCTATTCAGATAAACTCCAGCACTTCAGACACCATAGGCGTAGAAAAACTCAGCGTGCGTTTCTGGTTTCATTGGTTCTGCATGCCATTGCGATAGGAATTATAGGTCTCGGCTATATTCGGTGGTATCGACCGATGCAACCTTCGGAACCGCTTATTTCGGAAGCCATTGCGGTGACATCGCTCCAACGCTTTCATGTGAACAGCACCCGCAAACGTTCTATGCCAGCCACGCGACGGTCAACGCCTGCGCGTTCCAAAACCTCGCCCGCTCTTAACCAAAACGTTGCAAAACTAACGCATTCAGCACCTCCAACAGCGTCCAGCGCATCTATTCCCGTGCTGAGGACAGACGCTCGGTTACCGATGGCTGAAACCTCCCTGCACGAGCAGACCACAAAAACCCTTGCATGGAAAACGATTGCGACTGCAAATGCACAGACTCCCACAATCGCTCCTAAACCCAAAACCATCCAAGGAGAAACTGCGCTGAACACAGAGGCAGATAATAATAGCCCTGCGCAACCGATTGACAGAGACGCACGGATGGGGGAAGCATTAGAAGGTATCGCGGAGAGCGTCGCTGACGGTAAAACCGAAACTGCTGTTGACCTCGTTTTTCTGCTTGACATTAGTGGGAGCATGATAGATAATATCCGTGCAGTCGGCAGGCAGCTCAATCGGATGGTAACGGTGTTTGAAGAAAAAGGCATTGATTTCACTCTCGGCATCGTTATTTTCAGGTATCTTGAAGGCGATACGATTATCCATCCGCAAACGCGAGATAGCGAGAAATATAAACGGCTGTTAACTTCACACGTTGTCGCCGCTGCTGGCGATGAGCGAGCACACAATGCGATCATAAAAACAATTCGTCGTGTCAATTTCCGAGAAGGAGTGAACCGCCGATTTATTCTTGTCACTGATGAATCGAGTAAAGGGTCTTATACACTACCAGAGGTTTTAGCACAGTGTTTTCAGAACAACATCACCGTGGATGTCATCGGTATTAATCATACCACACATAGAGCGTTAACGACGAAAACCGGAGGACTCTGGTATCCCATTCCAATACAAGAATAGCAGTCAGCAATCAGCAAACAGCGGTCAGAGGAATAATTTTCAACCCAGAGATTTAGTTTTAACGAAAACTTAGCCCGTAACGAAGTGGAAGGGTTTTTGCTTGGGTGTTTTTTCATATCTACGGAAAGGCACTTCAAATACTAATTTCACGTCAGTTAACCGCAAGGAAAATTAAAAATATGAAATGGTCATTAAATACCTATCAAACCTGCCAAGAGTGGGAACTCGGACGCATACTTGATACCGCTGCCGCTACCGGCTATCACGGTGTCGAATTGTTGATGGATTACAAGCAGAAGCACGGATTCGAGTGGGATACGCCAAGAGAGGCTTGGGACGGACTCAAGGCACAGGTCGATGCAAGCGACGTTGTTATTTCTTCACTCACAAGTTGTCAGAATTTCCACTCCGAAAACGCCGCCGACCGTGAGGAGACCGTTCGACGCGTTACACGCGTGATTGACATGTCGGAATTCATGGGTTGCGATCATGTCCGAGTGCTCGGCGACCGATATACCGAAGAAAACCGCGACGCTATCGTCGGTTACGTCACGGAGGGTCTGAAGGCACTCGGTGCTTACGCGGCTGAAAAGGATATTACTGTCTCTATTGAGATGCACGGTTCATTCACAGACCCAGATTCAGCAATGGAAGTCATTGAAGGCGTGAATCTCCCCAACGTTGGCTTTGTTTTCAATTCGCAATTCATCGGTTGCGATGCGGGAAGTATTGACCCCCTCTTTTCGCGTGTAGGTTCACACATTACTGCGGTGCATACGCACCGGGTGGAAGAACCAGAGACGTTTGATCTTTACCGGCAGATGTTTCGATGGCTCGATCGCACCGGTTTCTCAGGCTACATATCCAATGAATGTGCTTATACAGGTCCCGACCCAGAGAAGGTGCTCGCCCTCTACGTAGGAATTTTCAAGGCATTTGTTTAAAAATGGACACTCCACAACCAGCACACCTTTATAAACGGGTCGCAATCCCAGACGCATTTCTGAATGAAACAGCCGGAAACGCGTGGGGGGGCGATATCCGAATCGGTGATCTGACGGGCGACG
>JAPOOP010000036.1 GCA_026713385.1 Candidatus Poribacteria bacterium
CAAGAGCGGTATCCATGCCGATGTGCAGTTCATTGCACAGCCCCAGACGAACGATGATGCTTATGGCATTGACATTATCGGCACTGAGGGTAGAATTGCTATCCGAGAGAGCGTCGGCACGACAATGTTTATCCACAAAGGACAACACCAGACCCCGGCAGAGGCGTGGGAACCCGTGCATCTATCAGCCGAAGACCTTGACGAACAAGGAAACCCACGAGACAAGGGATCAATACGGTTGCTATTGCAACGTCTCATGCTACGCGATCTCGTCGCCGCCATTGAAGAGGATCGGGATCCATTCGCGAGTGGTAGGGATGGTCGAGACTGCCTTGAAATGATTCATGCGACATGGGAATCGCATCGGCAGGAGGCTCGGGTATATATGCCGCTTACGCCGCGCGAACACCCACTCGAACGATGGCAGAGAGACGCACGTGCTTGAAAATAGGAGACATTTATGCAACGTTTGGATATTCTTCATCCCTCAATTGACGACTACCTACTTGATATCACTCCAGAACGCGATGAGGTGCTAACAGAGATGGAAGCGCATGCTCGGACGAACCGCTTTCCAATCGTGGGACCGCTCGTTGGGCGCGTCTTACATCAATTGGTGTTGCTGACGAATCCAACACGAATTTTCGAGATGGGTTCAGGCTTTGGCTATTCGGCGTATTGGATGGCGAAGGCACTACAAAAACCGGAAGCGTCTATCATCTGTACCGATGGTTCGCCAGAGAACGCCGATCGCGCAGCGGGTTATCTTGCTCGCGGTGGTATCGCAGATCGCATTGACTATCGCGTCGGCAACGCACTCGAAATCATTGACGAAACCGAAGGTGAATTTGACATCATCTATAACGACATCGACAAAGACGGATATCCCGAAGCCTTCCGCAAGGCGATCCCACGACTCAGGAGCGGTGGATTGTTTATTACGGACAATATGATCTGGGGTGGGCGCGTCGTCACGCAAGAGCCGGGGAGTCCGCCGGAAGGACTTGATGAGCGGGAACAGTGGTTCCATGCAGCGACAATCGGAGTCAGAGAGTTGACACGGCTTCTCTACAGTTCACCCGATGTATTCACGACGATCATTCCCCTCCGCGATGGAGTCTCTGTTGCAGTGAAACGTTAATTCGCCGCTTCATTGGTGCGGTTTCGTCCGCAGGCATATTTTCCTTGGGCATTTCCTCCGTCTTCGCTGGTTTCACGGAACAGAAATTATTGATTAAGCCTTGAAAAAACTTGACTTTTATTTCCACTTCCTGTAAATTCTATTTAGGAACCATCCATTAATTGGGAATCTAAGTGTCTCGTAACCACAAGTAACCCCACGACCTGCCATGAGTCTTATCAATCTACCTACTGCTTGGAAACCTACATCCTAAGCGTATTTCTACAAGAAAACAAACGCATCTTTGCTTCTTACAGCGAAGAGCATCAATAGGAGATTCACAATGTTTTTGCGAAAAAAATCGTTCTCTATTAAAGCCACTACAGTCTTTTCTATTCTCTGCTGCGTTTTATTTGTCCTGTCCACACTGTCGGTAATGGCACACTCAGGTGGTGAGGTGACATCTAAAAAAACCGCAACGCCTATCACGATTGATGGGATATTGGATGAGGCAGAGTGGGACGCCACATTTCAAGAATCTTCACCCTTGCAAGATATTGTCCCAGATCCACGCGATCCTAAATACGCCCAAGAGTGGTATCAGATTATCCCCGGCGGCGGTGCAGGTAGCGACACAAACGATGGTGGACTCCGTGTCAGTCGCGGCAAATTCGATGACGACGCTGATATGCGGGCGCGCTGGGCAACGCTATGGGACGACGACTATCTCTACTTTGGGTTCGATGTCACCGATGATACCACACACCCGTACACCAATGACTTAGCAACCCGTTCTGGAGAAATTGACGGGGTATTTTTGATGTTCGACACCAAACACGATGCACCTGTATTCGAGTTTCCGCACCATGAGTTTGATACGAGACATGTCGCCAATAACAGCGTATATGAGGCGGACGATAATTATTGGATCTTTGGTCCCTTAACAACCGAAGATAGAAGTGGCGCGTGGTCACAAGCGTTGGGTGCTGCTCTTGATCCCGAGTTAGGAGACCTCGCTAAGGGACACGTCGTGAGTCAGAAAACAAATAGCGGTTATTCCATTGAGATGCGGCTGCCTTGGTCGATTTTTGAACCGTTTTTCGGCGAAGTTCTCACACCGACAGACGGTTTAGTCATCGGGTTCGATATCACAATCACAGACATCGATGGCGACCCGCCTGGCACGTACGCCGCACCTCTTGGGGGTGCCGTTGCTTGGTCGAGCGATTTTGAGAATGACAACAGTCCCGGTGTGCTTGGTGATCTCTTCATCTCCAGTGAAATGATCAGCAGTACAACACCTGTCAACCCTGCAGGCAAACTGTCAACAACATGGGGCAAGATTAAACACGGTTACAAATAGTCTTCACTGACACTTAGCCGCGATGCCTCCTATTTTTCCTTAGATGGGCGGAGATATTCTCCGCCCTCAACAACGCGAAGCAATTCGGGGCAAATCTTCCCTATTTCAGTAAAAAATGGTCTGCCTCAACTGACCTACTGATCCACGCCAGCGCGAACATCATAACCATTTCCATCCTTCTCGCTTTCATAATATGTACTCATCCTCCATTATTGCGTTGAAAATAGGCTGAGCGTCCGTGCAGAACAATCGGGTTATTTGGGTGCGGGTTGATGTACTTGTATCTAATGGGAGATTCTCGGCTTTTTTCTTTTCCAATCGCCGCGTCTGTACCAGTACCCGATAAGGAGACACTGCACAACGTTTGATACAGCAATTCCCCACCAAATCCCTGTCAACCCTATCGACTGGGAAAGCACAATCACCAACGTTAATCCGACCCCGAACTGCGACAGTCCGGTAATCGTCATCGGAGACACCGTATCTCCTGCCCCGTTGAGCGCGCGACCCAACACACTCGCGACAACCATGAACGCAAACGTCGCTGCGAGATAACGTAAATAAACGCTTCCAATTTTCGTGACTTCAGGTTCGTTCGTAAACCAACCGACGAAGAACTGAGGGATCGTGAACAGGAAAATGCCGATGAACGTAACGACGACTGCCGCTAAAATGCTTCCTAACTGCGCGGATTTTTCGGCGCGATCAATGCGGTTAGCACCAATATTCTGTCCAACCATCGGTGCTACAGCGTTCGAGAAGGCAGTACCAAAATGCATAACCAGGCTCCGCAACCGCATACAGATGGCATAGCCAGCGACGGGGTCTGTGCCAAAAATAGCGACGACTCGAATAAACAACACGCGGGAGCCATGCCGCAACAATGCCTGCATCGCATTAAAAATTCCCAATCTCATGATTTGACCCCACACTAAAAGGTTTGGACGACGTTCAACATGACGCAGAGAAATCACACCCCGTCCTCTAAAACAGAGGTAAAGGAGTATCGCGCTGCCGAGTCCTCGACCAATCACCGTCGCATACGCTGAACCAACCACGCCGAGTCGCGGAAACCTCCAGATCCCAAAGATTAACAGCGGATCTAAAACGATGTTAACAACCGACGAAAAGATCAGGACGACCATCGGTGTCACCGCATCCCCCGCACCGCGAAAAATTGCGGTGAGGGTACGGGATAGAAACATCGTTGCCGCTCCAAGCAGCATCACGCGAAGGTACGGAACACCGAGCGGAATCACTTCTGGCTCGACACCCATTAACCACAATCCAAATTCAGCTAACGGATAACCCAAACACCCAATGCCCAGTGCACACACCACATTAAGCGTCAAGGCTTGCATCGCAATGCTCTCGCTTTGCACACGTTTCCGGGCACCGAGAAACTGAGACACGAGAATAATTGTCCCGGTTGAGATCCCATGTGCCAGAATGCTTACGAGCCGTAGTAGATTTCCGCTCATCGCGACAGCCACGAGGGCTGCGGGTCCCAACCGACCGACGAAAATCATATCGACGACATTAAACAAATCTTGAAGTAGTTGACTGACAAATGTGGGTATAGCCAGTCGTAAAAGGGTTTTTGGAATGCTCCCGCGCGTCAGGTCATACTTGGACGTTCTCATACATTCCCCACTAATTGGCACTCACCAGGACCTGCCTTTGCGGTTTTAAAAGCGGACCGGCACGTAGAAGCCGGACTTTATTCAAAGTATACTGTTAAATGTTAAAGCGAATCATGCGACGCGCGTTACGCTATGGCTTTAAATGTTTTCCAAGGAACGCCTTCGTTAGCTCAGGCACCTTCGGATCTTTAAACCAACCGTGTCCGCCACCTTCCACCCTGTAAAGCGTAACCAGGACACCCGCTTCTTCCAACGCATCATGTAACAATACGCTCTGATGATATGGAACAAGTTTGTCTTGATCCCCGTGGATAATCAGAATAGGTGGATCATCTTTGGACACATAGGTAATCGGATTCGCTCTCGCGACGCGGTCCTTATGCTCCTGAATGGGTCCCCCTACCAATTGAGACTCAGGGGAGTCGGGTGCGTCATGCACCAGTCCGTCCGGAAGGCTTTGAGCGTCCATCTGAAGGAAGTCCGTAGGACCGAAGTAATCGACCACGGCTTGTACTCGACTGGATACCCCCAAATTTTCACCTACCTCAAATTCCGCTACGTCGCCTGTCGTGCCGAGCATGGCGACGAGGTGTCCACCAGCAGATGAACCCCACGCCGCAAAGCGGTTTGGGTCAAGGCGGTAGGTTTCCGCATTCGCGCGCAGCCAACGCACAGCAGCTTTCACATCCTCGATTTGCGCGGGAAAGATGGCGTGCTGGCTCAAGCGATAGTTGATACTTGCCCCCGCATATCCAGCTTCGAGATATTCCTTTGGGTTGTAATGGGTCTTATCTCCACCGCGCCAAGCACCGCCATGTACCCAGATAAGGAGTGGTAGGTTTTCTCCCGTATCCGGCACATATAGGTCGAGTTTCTGTCGTTCATGTCCGTCTGTAACATAACCCAAATCCCGATACACCGTTACACCGTCAGGAACTTTCGGAGTCTCAGCGGCACCACGGCGCTGGGTCAGCACTAAAGTCACAACTACGAAAAATAGAATCAGGATAAGTGGGACTATGATCTGTATCATTGGCTTTCGCATTGACTTTCTCCTCCGTTATTGGGGGGTTCATCGACTTCCTGTTCGATCGACTCGGATGACTTTGTGTCTTCGGCAATCATCGCCCCAAGCTCAGTTCTCAAGTTCTGGATTTGAGAAATCTTTTCCGCCATCTTCTCGAACATCTGCTGTTTGGCTTTGATGCCTTCACTGATGAGGAACGCAGTCGCTTCGGAACGACTGTTAAACTGTCCGGAGTCTACGAGTTCGTCAATCCGATTGAGATCTCCTTCATCAACTCTGACCATCACCACATTATCCCTTTTTCCTTCTTCTCTCCCGTGTTTCTGTTTCTTTCGTCTTTCACGAGGACCTTTACCTCGCTGTTTCGCATCAAATTCTGACATTATTAAATCTCCTCTGTTTCATCAGGGACCTTAATTGCTTCCTTTATGAATATACCTTTCCTTTAGACGCAGATTACCATGCGCGAATTTTTGACAATTCAGTCTGCTTCTCACACAAACCGGCATAGGTCCCGTCTTTGGCAATCAGTTCCTCATGTGTCCCAATTTCGTCAACTTCGCCATTTTTCAGCACAACAAGTCGGTCGGCATACTTAAGGGTTGACAATCTGTGAGCTATAGCAAATACCGTTCTCCCTTGGATGAGTCGTTCCAATGCTTCTTGGATCTTCGACTCTGTTTCGGTATCAACGGAAGAAGTCGCTTCATCCAAAATAAGGATGCGCGGGTTTTTTAAAATTGCGCGCGCGATGGAAATACGCTGCCGCTCACCACCAGAAACCCGTGCCCCTCTTTCACCTACCATTGTGTCGTAACCATCGGGGAATTTGAGGATAAAACCGTGGGCATTTGCTGCCTTCGCAGCAGCAATGATCTCCATCCGAGATGCCCCCGGTTTTGAGTAACCAATATTCTCCGCTATCGTGCCTTGGAACAGGAATGGATCTTGTAAGACGACGCCGACCTGTTGCCGTAACGCCTTAACCTGAATGTCGCGATTATCGTAACCATCAATTATTATTTCCCCATCATTCGGGTCATAGAAACGGGTAATTAGGTTGATGAGCGTGCTCTTCCCCGCACCACTGTGCCCAACCAACCCTATCATCTCACCTGGTTCCACTGTAAAATTGACACCATTGAGGGCATTTTTTTCGCCGTCGTAAGAGAAATAGACATTCCTAAATTCAACAGCACCACGGATATTTCTGAGGGCTACCGCATCGCTTTTATCAGCAACGCTCGGAGGTGTATCCATAATTTCAAACACACGCTCGGCAGAGGTGCCTGCTCGGATAAACCTTTCGTTCATCTGACAGAGGG
>JAPOOP010000035.1 GCA_026713385.1 Candidatus Poribacteria bacterium
AGGCGTGGTCCATTACTTCATGGGTGTATGTCAACAAATCCGAGGGCGGTTATGGGCATATTCTCGGTAAAAGGCCCGCAGCGGGTACAGTGGCAAATTACGCCTTCAGGACCAGCAGTACCGGTACCGGTTGGGAGGCTTACTTTGCGAACGGTGGCTGGAAAGGTGCCTGGAATCAAAGTCAAGTGAAGAAAGATGAATGGTTGTATATGACCGCAACTTATGACGCGAAGGATACCATCAAGATCTACGAAAATGCTGAGGAAATCGGTTCTGTTGGCGGGATGGGTAAACCGGCACCCCGGAACGATACTGACGTCAATATCGGTGGTTGGACCAACAACACCTCAGAGACCCTTGACGGTATACTCTATGAGGTCGCAATTTTCGCTTCCGTACTGGAACAAGAGGATATAGAAGAACTAATGGAAAAGGGGATGCTGACTCTATTGCCCGTTGAGCCTGCTGACAAACTTGCCACTACATGGGGTAGCATCAAATCTGGACAATAGACCAGACAAACCGAGTGCAGCCGGTGCGTTACCTGAACGGCTGGCTGCACTCATTTTCATCTTGCCTTATTTTTCGCGTCAGGCTATGATAATCATATCAGGAGATAATAATAACAATAATATAAACACAATTAACTTGATACGCTTTTTTTACTCATATAATCTGGGTTGTTTTGCTAAGACAGCAACTTAGGTTAATATGGAGATTACTATGTCAAAGTCCCCGAACGTACTTCTTATTCTCGCCGATGACCACGGCTATGGCGATATTTCAGTTCACAACGGTCCATCAATTCAGACACCCAATATTGACAGAATTGCCGCAAACGGAGTGCGTTTTACTAAATTTTATGCGAATTCCTCCGTCTGTTCCCCCAGTAGAGCATCCCTCATGACCGGGCGCTACCCTGACCGAGCCGGAGTGCCGGGCGTCATCCGCACCCATCCAGAAAACAGTTGGGGCTACTTTCGACAGGATGCAGTCACACTCCCCTCAGTTTTGAAACAGAAAGATTATCATACCGCACTTATTGGTAAGTGGCACCTCGGACTTGAACCGGAGAATCATCCATGTAAGCGAGGCTTCGACCATTTCCACGGCTTTCTCGGCGATATGATGGACGACTACTATACGCATCTCCGACACGACACTAATTACATGCGACACGGCTCCGACACGATCAATCCGCAAGGACACGCCACAGATCTCTTCACGGAATGGAGTGTGGATTTCATTCGTGCGCAGGCGCAATCATCTCGGTCTCCCTTTTTTCTCTATCTCGCCTATAATGCACCACATACACCGATCCAACCGCCCGACGATTGGGTGGAACGGATTAGGGAACGCGATCCGGATATTTCCCCACAGCGCGCCAAATACATTGCCCTTGTCGAGCACATGGATGCTGGTATTGGGCGAGTACTCGATACACTTGTTGAAACAGATCAGTTGTCCAATACGTTTGTTATTTATACCTCCGACAACGGCGGGTCGATGGACGTTGGGGCGCACAACGGTCCCTTGCGGGGGCAAAAGGGCGAAATGTACGAGGGCGGCATTCGAGTTCCGACGTGTGCAATGTGGCCGGGGCACGTTCCAGAAGGACATGTCACCGATCAGGTTGCATTGCTGATGGATCTTTTCCCGACAGTATGTGAGGCAGCAGATGCACCGATAGCCCATGAGATCGAAGGACATTCAATTTGGCAAACGCTTCAAGGCGAACAGCAAGATTTCTCTGACCGCGTCCTCTACTGGTTGCGAAGAGAGGGAAGGCAGCAGTTTTTTGGGCAGTGTCAGCATGCCGTACGACGTGGGGACATCAAATTGTTGCACAACCGACCTTTTGAGCCATTGGAACTCTACGATTTGTCAAGCGATCCACTGGAAACAACAAACGGTTCACAGACACAGATCGACCTCTTTAGTGAAATGAGTCAATTATTTCAGACGGAGACGCAGAAGGCTGGGCGTGTTCCGTGGCAGCGGTAACTGCATAAGAGGCATCAGTTATCAGGAGGAATGGAAGGATGGGTGCCCAATCTTTCAACCTCTCAATTTTGTAGCTGAAGACTGTCCCACTGCAAAGCATGTTAACTAAAGACCCTAATACCTCAATATATGCTACACTTAAGAATTAACTATGGGCGGCTCTAAGTATTTAAAGAATCGCACACATTCACATCTCGATCAGAATTAACTAAAAACCATCATAGAACGAAATTATGCTTTAAATGGCATAATCTGTCTTTGCTTTACATTTGGAACGATGATCAGAAGCCCATAGTTAGAAATCCAAATAGAAAAGGCGGTTCCTATTTTGTTTCACGAACGAAACTTACCTAATACATCAGCACGTGAGGATAGCCTTGACGCGACCCGTGATTCTCGGACGCGAGATTACAATGATGTCATGGAAATTCCCTCAGAAATAGGTGGAGGAAAGCAGGTGGATTCATCAACATCCAAGCACGTTGTACATCCAATCAACCCAGTGGAAAAAATTGGCTATACTTCTCTGCATAATGCGGCACGCGACAATGCTTATGAGGCAGTAGCAGTATTGCTGGAAAACGGCGCAGACGCCAACGCAAAAGACAAATATGGTTATCCTCCCCTGCACTGGGCAGCATGGCACAATGCTTATGAGGCAGCCGCAGTATTGCTGAAAAATGGCGCAGATGCCAACGCAAAAAACGATAAGAACTTTACTCCGTTGCATTGGGCAGCGTGGAATAATGGACATGAAACAGCAGTCGTATTGCTGGAGAATGGCGCAGAGATCAACGCAGCGAATGAAGATGGCGATACACCTCTACACTGGGCAGCGTGGCGTAATGTTTATGAGGCAGAAGGGATATCGCTGGAAGACCAGTTAGGTGTCAACCCCAGAAGCAAATCTGGTTATACGCTCCTGCATTGGGCAGCGTGGCGTAATGCCTATAAAACAGCAGTCGTATTGCTGGAGAATGGCGCAGAGATCAACACAGCGAATGAAGACGGCTGTACCCCACTACACATTGCGGCGGAAGATGATACCTCCGAGGTGGCAACGGCGTTGGTAAAAAATGGCGCAGAGATCAACGCGAGAGACCAAAATGGCGATACACCTTTGCACGTCGCAGCACAGCACAATGCGTATGAAACAGCGTTGGTATTGTTAGAAAGTGGCGCGGATGCTAACGCTGAGGATGATAAAGGTCATACACCTTTACACATTGCGGCAGAGAAAAAAGCGCATGAAACAGTAAAGATACTATGCCGTCACCGAGAACGAAGGGGATGGTCATGGTAATCGTCTTTTCATCCAGACAGCAACCAGTGTTACGCTGCCAGAGCAAAAAATAAATTAATTCTTATAATAGGTGGATCGCCACAGCAGAAAATGACGTTGGTAAGTTAAGCCTTGAAGGTATCACGCAACTTTCCACCAATCCTGAAAGGAACAAGGACCATCTCTGATGGGAATTTCCCGCCGCGGAACAGAGAGCGGTGGTTACACTTAAATGTCCAGAGATTTAATCATACATTTCACTAAAGAAGGCAATCATACAATCTCTGGTGATTCCCTGTTCGGTAGGTGATCTCTAAAGAATCATGGGAAGCCAATGACAAACACAGACACAAATAATCTTGTTTTATGGTATCAGAAACCAGCAGGGGCATGGACAGACGCACTCCCCATTGGAAACGGACGGCTCGGTGCTATGGTGTTCGGCGGTGTAGAGCGAGACCGCATTCAACTCAACGAAGAAACGCTTTGGGACGGTGGTCCCCACGACACCAACAACCCAAAGGCTTTGGAAGCACTCCCGAAGGTGCAGCAGTTGCTCTTTGATGACAAAAATGAAGAAGCCACTAAACTCGCTGGCGAGACAATGCTTGGCATCCCAGAACGTATCAAGTCCTATCAATCCTTGGGCGATCTGTTTTTGGAGTTTTTCCATGATGATCCTACTGAGTATCGCCGAGAGTTAAATCTGAACACAGGTATTGCAAAGACAACCTATCGCTGCGGAGATGTCAATTTCAGCAGAGAAGTTTTTGCGACAGCGGTAGATAACCTTATTGTCGTTAGAATTGAATCCGGCACGGCAGGCCAACTCGCTTTCGATGTCGCGATAACTCGAGAACAAGATGCCACTGTTGAAGCAATTGCCGCTAATATCCTCAGATTGGACGGGCAATGTAGCAACGATGGAATGCACTTTTCAGTCTATCTACAGGTGCAAATTGAAGGGGGGAAGGTCCAGTCGGAGAACGACCGGCTCGCTGTGCGTGACGCAAATGCCGTGACGCTTCTTCTCGCCGCTGCGACAAGTTACATTAATCAGAACGATGCGAGTGGAAGTCCGCACGCACTCTGCGAAGGTCATCTCACTGATATTGACGCAAAATCTTATACGACAGTTCGAGCAGATCACATTGCCGATCATCAGGACCTCTTTCAACGAGTGCATCTGGATCTTGGCACTACCGACGCTGGGAATCTCCCGACCGACGCGCGCTTGGAAGCAGTAAAAGCAGGGGCATCGGATCCGGAACTTGTTGTCCTTTACTTTCAGTACGGACGCTATCTGATGATGGGGAGTTCGAGACCCGGATGCTTGCCTGCAAATTTACAGGGCATCTGGAACGAGCACATGAACGCTCCTTGGAATAGCGATTTTCATACCAATATCAACCTCCAAATGAACTATTGGGTCCCTGAGATTTGCAACCTTGCGGAGTGCCATATCCCCTTATTCGATTATATGGAGACACTTGTTAAACCGGGGAGTCGCACAGCGAAGAGCCATTACGGTGCCAATGGTTGGGTTGTCCATCATCTTTCTGACGTCTGGGGTTTCACGACACCTGCTGATGGCATCTGGGGTATTTGGCCCGTAGGTGCCGCGTGGCTATGTGAACATGTGTGGGAACACTATCTTTTCGGTGGCGATAAAGATTTTCTCATAGGACAGGGCTATCCACTCATGAAAGGTGCCGCCCGTTTCATACTGGATTTTCTCGTTGAGGCACCTGAAGACACGCCTTTTGCTGGTAAACTCGTCACAAATCCATCACACTCACCCGAAAACAGTTTCCTAAAGCCTGACGGCACACGCTCCCTTTTTACCTACGCGGCAACAATGGACATGGAAATTATTCACGAACTCTTTACCAACTGTATCGCTTGCATTGATGTCCTTGAGGAAGATACCGAATTCCGTGCTGAATTGGTTTCTGCTCTTGAACGACTCGCACCGCTCCAGATTAGCAAGCAAACAGGACGGTTGCAGGAATGGGTCTTTGACTACGACGAACCAGAACCAGGACACCGGCACATGTCCCACATGTATGCACTCCATCCGAGTTGCCAGATTACGCTGCGTGGTACACCGGAGTTAGCAGCTGCGGCAAAGAAATCGTTAGAATATCGCTTGGCGCACGGGGGTGGACATACCGGTTGGAGCCGCGCATGGCTTGTCAACTTCTGGGCACGGCTTGAGGATGCCGAGGAGGCATACACGCATCTCCAAGCACTTCTGGCGAAATGTACCCTAACGAACCTATTTGATACACATCCACCTTTCCAGATCGACGGAAATTTCGGTGGAACCTCCGGCATCGCAGAGATGTTGCTTCAGAGCCATGCAGGTGAAATTCACCTGTTGCCAGCACTCCCAAAGGCATGGAACACAGGCAGCACCAGCGGATTGCGTGCCCGCGGTGGATTTGAGGTATCAATGGCATGGGAGAATGGACAACTCACCGAGGCACGCCTTCATTCCACATTGGGAGAAGACTGCACGGTCCGAACAGCCGCAACTGTTTCGGTGACATGTGATGGCGTTCCAGTTGAAACGGAACAATCGGAGTCGGTTATCAGGTTTAGAACAGAAGCACGGAAAACCTACGCACTTTTTTAATTTACCTTGCGGTTCGATCAGGTGTGTTGAATGAACAACGATCCTCTCCGTAGATCTGAAGAAACGCCCAAGCAAAAACCCTGCGCCGTTGTTGCAGGCTATGGTTTTTCGTACAAATTCTCAACATATAGAAATCGTTTATAGTCAAGCCCACAATGGTGAATCCTTTAAAAAAACAAACGCTCTTGATCGGTATATTGCTTGATCCGTTCATTTGCCAGCTCGACGTATTTCTCCTCAATGTCGTACCCAATATAGTGCCTCCCTGATTTCAAAGCACTCAGGCACGTGGTCCCGCTTCCACAGAACGGATCCAAAACGACATCACCTACAAAGGTATAGAGTTGAATTAACCGGTGCGGTAACTCCTCAGGAAAAGGCGCAGGATGTCCGATCCGTTTCGCCGAGACAGACGGAAACGTCCAGGTGCTTTTTGTCCATTCTAAGAAATCCTCTTTGCGAATCGAATTCTTTCTCCCGTCGCGTTTTCGAGAAAAGGAATCCTTTGAGAAAACGAGGATATATTCATGGACATCTCTCAGCACGGGGTTTGCCGCCGATTGCCAACTTCCCCACGCCGTCGAAGAGCCAGCACTGGAAGCTTTGTCCCAAATAATCTCACCTCGCATATAGTAACCTATCGCTAACATGTCTTCTATGATGTAGCTATGCAATGGGATATAAGGTTTCCGTCCTAAGTTGGCGATATTGATGCACGCTCTGCCACCGGTAACCAATTTTTTATAGGTTTCAGCGAAAACAGCGTAAAGGAGTTCTCTATACTCCGCGAGCGATAAATCCTCGTCATACTCCTTTTTTGCATTATATGGCGGAGACGTAACCATCAGATGAACACTACCATCAGGGATTGCAGACATGTCTGTGCTGGAAGCACAATAGAGTTGGTCGAGATTTTCGGCAGGGATTGGGTTTTCTATCCACGTATCGGGTTCTGGAGGTGCCTGATCGGCGTAGAGTTTGCTCCCATAAAACGCACTCGCATCGTGATTGATTCTTCCGGGTGTTCCAAACGCGCTGGTCTGGGTGCCTTGTTTCCGAGATTCCGAATCCATTTTACCCATACTTTCCATCCACCTCAATATCGATCCGGGGACCAGAAGATGACCTCGCGTTCAGGAAACAACACACCTAAAAACGCAGAGACTTCTGGAGATACCGAAGCCTCGGAACTTATCTGATCCCACCCTATCTCGCCGAATAGAAGTTGCCAGAAATCCGCTTCGGTTAAGTCTATTCCCAAATCAACAGCATCGGCATCTTCAGGAACGATTTGCAGCGTGCCATCGGCATTGTGTCGTAGGGCGGCTTGTTGATTATTGAGAGCGGGCAATTTGACGGTGAGCGGTGGAAACGTCTCTTCGGCATCCGTAATTCGCGATTCCCATCCGACGACAAGGCGACGCAAAAGCACAGGTAGGTTCACAGCGTAGAGCATCATCGCTGTATTCGTTGTCGGAGTCAATGCCCCATCGCATCCTGCTATGAGACGTTCCACAAATGGGTGTTGGGGCGAGAACATGCCTTCTATCTGCTCAACCTCTTGTGCTTCACACGCTTCCAGAAAGTGGGATACAAGCGCGTCCAAGACTTCTCGATTATCGGGGATGTATCCCACCTCACGCACTTCTGCGGTCTTTGTGGGAGGGGTTTGTAACCCCGAATCATGTATTTCATAGTTGAGATACCCATTGATGTGTCCGTCTTGGCGTGCGACAAGGGTTGGAAGGACCTCGCGGATACGTGAGGGTGTCATATCCCAGTAAGCACGTGTCCGCGCGATAGTTCCACTCTGCTGGGCATTGATGAGGTCGTATAATCTCGCTACTGCATCTAAATCTGTTTCTGGATTGAAATCGGTTAGTTGCCACCTCGACGAATTCACCGTACGTGTCGCCGCACTGCATGTCAAACTGAAGCCGTGTAACGGCAAAGAGGTCCATCCCAAACGGCGATAAAAATCCGCTGGAATGATAGTAAATAGGGCACCGATGTCGCATCCTATCATTCCCAGATAGTTAATTGTATCACGCATGAGGGCAGACGCGTACCCAACTCCCCGATACTGTGGATGTGTGCAAACACCACCAATGCCACCCATCGTTACGAGAGATGCACCAACCTGCATCCGCCGTTCCCAAACGCGCAGCGTCGAAATAACTGTGTCGTTCACAACGACAACCCGGGTTTGCGGAAG
>JAPOOP010000248.1 GCA_026713385.1 Candidatus Poribacteria bacterium
GCTTCTCCGAAACGAGGGGGGCAATAGTAATCATTGGCTGACAATCCAGCCAATCGGTACCCAAAGCAACACGTCAGGTATCGGCACAAAAATAGTCGTGAAAGCGGGAAATTTATCTCTTACCAAAGAAGCACGGAGCGGCGCGAGTTACCTTTCACAAAGCGATTTACGCGTTCACTTTGGGCTTGGAGAAAATTCAGCGGTTGACACCTTGGAGATTCACTGGCAGGGTGGGCTTACAGAGCGGTTTTCTAACATGAAGTCAGACCAAATTCTCCGTATTAAAGAGGGGCACGGGATCATAAAAGGGCGAGAATAACATTACCTTTTTCTCCAGACATACACGCATTTCCGAAGCGGCACGCCCCATACGTCCCCATTTGAATCTTCTCATTTTCCTGTTGAAGTGCACCCCTGTACCTTTCAATTGATTCTATTGAAAACTGACAATTTTTCGAGATAAAAATGGGGCTACCGAGAATTGCGCTCTAAAGTCCTCGGCAAGTTCAGCATCCAAGGCAACAATTTCGTCCCGCAGTTCGGCAGCTTTTGACTGAATTTCGTTTTTTTCAGATGTCATAAGGACCTTTACGTGTTACCATCAGGGATCTCAGGCCAATTGTGCTCCGGTGAATATCCTAAATCCGCTTCTGCCGGTTTCCACGCGAAACGGGAATCCGTACGACCAGCGACAGCATTATAAGCACCATACTTCACCGTCTCTGTTTCGATCGCGCGAGCAACACACTGCGCAACATCCCTCGGATCCACGTAAACAAACCACGGATCCGTCACAACGTCAGGGGCTGCCGGACCGGGATTCTGTCCATCTCCATCTATGACTCCCGGACGGACATGGATCACGTCCAACCCATGCGCTTGATGATACGCTGCACCAATCCGCTCACCGAGGTACTTCGCCAACGAGTAGTAAATATCTCCTGGACCGAACTGGAAGTCATCATCCACCTCGTAAGGCAATTTTGCATTTGAGGCAGGAGGACACGCCGAAATACTTGAGATGTTAACTAATTTCTGAACGCCTTGCTTCACACAGGCTTCTGCGACGTTCCATGTGCCTTTCACCATAACATCCGCAAACAGCGAGGCTGGCTTATCAGACCGTCCCCGTACCAAAGCAACAAGATGGACGACAGCATCTTGACCGGCACACGCCGCCTCGATTTCGGCAGCATTTGTCACATCTGCCTTGATAAAAGTCGTGCCTGCAACCGCCCGATCCAGTTCAACAATATCCGTTAGCGTCAGTTCATACTCGCTACGCAACTGATCAATGATAAACTGTGCCAGATACCCATTCGCACCGGTGATCAGAATCTTTTCTATAGACATTGATTTTCATCCTTGAAGGACTTAGGCGAAAGGGGCCTCTGTTTCATAGAGTGCGTTGTTAAAGCCAACAAGGAAGACCCGTCCGTTTTGTATTGTCGGCGCACGCAGGCTACCGCTCCGTCCCATCACCGCTTTTAGGATCGATTCCTGTGCGTCTTCGGTTGGCACAAAGGTTTCCACGCGTCTTCCTTTCGCAACAACGATTCGCTTCGCACTGCCCATTAAATCCCATACCGCGGTCGCATCCATTCGTTCTTTCCGCGCATCAGTCCGACTCTCTGGCTGTAAATTATGTGTGTCAAGAAACTCTTGCACTTTTTTACAGGAGTTTCAGCTATTCCGAAAATAAATCCAATCTATCATTTTTTTAATTTTCCTTACGGTTCGGTTAGCGGTTGGGTAGATACTGTTCCTTCCCGTAGACCCGCCTGTGCCGATGTTACAGGCTACGATTACTTAAAACCTTACAATCTAACAGATGACGCTACAGGTTACCGAAAACCTGCGCGTAACGTAGTGGAGCGCAGTCCAAGCTCCCATAAATTAAAAACTTTCCACTTCGTTCCACGCTTCGCGTTTTTCTAATTTACCCTACAACTCCTCCACATTGATAAATCTGCCGGTGTCACGACTCTGGACCGCAGCATCAATTAAGGCGAGTGTTTCAATTGCATCCGCGAACGGCGAGCGAATCAGTGTCCTGTCGCCTGTCTCAATAGCACGCAACCATGCTCCGGATTTGTCTAAGCCGAGACTGTTTTCGGAAACCACAGGTTCGTTAACGACTTCACCGTTAAGGTATCCATGGATAACGTTATCCGTCATATTCGCGTGTAGTCGTAAATGTGGTCCGACGACTTCAACCTCAAAACTAAATTTCTCGGTGCCGCAGTGATTCATATGTGTTCCGAAAACGCCGTTGTCCAATTGATAAGTCATCTGGATGGCATTCTCGGCATCGAATTCGGTTCGGTCCAATGCCATATTTTTGACAACCAATGCATGTGCCTGCACCGGTTTCGGGTTTCCCATAACGAACCGTGCGCAGTCCAGTACATGTACCGCCTGCTCTGGCAAGGGACCACCGCTTATCTCATATTGTAGAAACCAAGGTGACATTCGGAAACTCAGGTAATAATCAACGGTACACACCGTCCGAACGAGGTGTACCGTCTCTGAAGCGATTAACGCCCTCAGCCGTTCATAGAGCGGGTGGTAGCGGAGTTGGAATCCAACAGCAGAGATGACATCCACTTTCTCAATGCATGCGAGGCACTTTCTGCCTTCAGCCATGTTCAAGGCGGGTGGTTTTTCAACCATCACAGGGATACCGCGGTCGCATGCCATCTGGATCGGTTCAAGACGGATAGGAGGAGGTGTCGTGATAACCACCCCGTCCAAGTCTACATCGAAAAAGGCATCCAACGCAGTAGTAGCAAGTGCTGTTTCGGTATGCGCTGCGAGTTCGCGCGCCGCCTCAAGCCTCACATCATGGACCGCGACGACACGCGCACCGTAATCGGTTACCGCGCCCTGATGATGTCTTCCCATACTACCAGCACCGATGATGCCTATTGCTAACGGTTTTTGAGATTTCATTGTATCTTGAGGTTTCCCCACGTTACCGCGAGTTTCCCTTTCCGTTCAACGGGAAAGATGTTGAACTCTGGGGTAGTAACGAAAACGTTATCGAATTGCGCATAATGCGCAGCAGCACCCCGATTGCCACCGCGCGTATAGAAGCCAGTTTTGCCGTTTTCAAACCTTTTTTCACCATCCGTCCATTCTCCCACAAAAGCGAGACTACTCCATTTGGCACCGACTTTACCGAGATATGCCTTAAATTTGTAATGCTTACGCACCTCAAACTTTACGCGGTACCAAATATGCTGCTTGCGTTTTCTTTCATCTGCGAAAGGCGTTATTTCGACCGACCAGTTGTCCTCAACATTTCTGTGCCATTGAATACGTTGGGGAGAGTGTTTAGAACCCGCGGTTGAAATTTCGTGCATGTAGAAATTCTTGTGGTCCTTTGCGTGGAAAACGAACCCCAATGAACCGCCATTTTTCGCGTTGAAATCAGCATAGTAATCAAATTCTTCGGGGAGATTGGTAACACTGAGCCCCGCACCACCGCCCCAAATGTCAAGGACTTTCCTTCCGAGCACATCATGCCGGGTGTCATTATCTTCAACGCTCCAACTCACTTGCGGTGCCCATTTGTCGAGATTAACGCCAAGACGCTCAAAGTCATCATGGAACAGAATCTCAGCATAACTGATGCCGACACACAGCGTCAGCGTGATAATCAGAGTGGTGTACCCTGTATAGGCCTTCATACGCCTGTCCGACCCCTTTATTCCCTTGCTGTAGCGTAACGCTTGTTTTTTTGAAGGCACAATTTGGGCATTCGCGAAATGTCCTAAACTATGCCTACAATCGATGGGGTTACTCTGTCTTAATTTCTCCCCATGTTGTCGTCAACTTCCCGTTCGGCTCAACGTCCATGGGGTCCTTGCCACCGTAAATTTCGATCTCATCAACGCGAGCACCACCATTGGTGCGAATATGAAGACGTAACCACCGTGCTTCTACATCTTTAAAGGTAAACTCAGTAGTTTCACTAACTGGATCTCCCTTGTGGGTGTAAACCTTTGTCCACGTTCCCGCATCAGAGTCTGGATCCGCTTTGGAAGTCGCGACCAGTATATCAAAGTCAGCCGTTGTCCTGTCGAGAAACCCCTGTGAATGATCACTACCGAAGTAGATGCGGTTCACATTGGCAACATCACCCATATCAATCTGTGCCCAACCGGGTAGTGCACCGATAATCCAACTCCGGCAGTTGTTGTAAAAACCGTCATTGAGATATTCGGTACAGTGTCTACGAGGACACCATCCCTCCAGCTGCGAGGAAGCTTCCGGTTTCGCATCCTTGAGCAGTGCCAAATTGGGTTCGTTGTCCCGAACCGTCGGCACAAATTCAGGTCCCGGCTTGCCGCCAGCATCACATTCATCCGTTGCTGCTTTTTTGTCCTGTTCCTTAAACTCGTAACGCCCAAACTTTTCAGGTCCCTGAGCTTCGTCATGGACTGCGAAGACAACAGGCATACTTACCAGCATCGCTACTATCACAAGCCACCAATACTTTGTCCATCTCATGGTCCATTCCTCCGTTCTTGAGGTAGTCTTTACCATTATATTAACACAAGTGAAAATTTGTTTCAAGAAAACGATGATTCACTGAAAACCCTTGACTTTTTTTTTCACTGTTGCTATCTTAAAATTGTATGAACCGTTTAGAAATTTTCAATTTTGGTTGACACTTGAAGAAATGTCCCTTATAATTCTACTTTAGGAGTCAGAAGTTTGAAACAGCGTGCTATTTTCTGGTTGCTCTCTCTCATTTTGATA
>JAPOOP010000034.1 GCA_026713385.1 Candidatus Poribacteria bacterium
AATTGGAAACGTTACGGCGACGGTATGAACGGCACCGTGCCATTGAAGCAGTTGAGATGAATCGCCTCAGTCAGCCTTGTGCGGAAACAGCACCGAACGATCCAAACTACACAGAACAGTGGAATCTAACTGTCCTAAATATGCTACAAGCATGGGATATAGAACAGGGAAAACCACAAGTAACAGTGGCAGTCGTTGATAGCGGTATCGCGACCCGACATCCTGAATTTCGTTCGCAGATTTGGGAGAACGTCGGTGAGGTTCCGAGGAACGGCATTGATGATGACAGAAACGGTTACATTGATGACAAAATCGGGTGGGATTTCAGCGACGCGCCGACCCTTCCCGGCAGCGGCGATTGGACAGTTCGCGATAACGACCCCGAAGATGAAACTGGTCACGGAACACACGTCTCAGGTATCATTGCTGCAAGAGTGAACAATGCGCTTGGTGTCGCGGGAATCGCGCCGAACTGCCGTTTGATGCCTCTTAGAGCTGGTTTCAAGTATGGAGGCGGTGCTTATCTTCAGAACGATGATCTCGCCGCCGCGATTGTTTACGCCGCAGACAATGGCGCACGGGTGATTAATATGAGTTGGGGGGATACGGTGCGTGCCTTTATCATAGAAGATGCTGTAGAATACGCCCATCATCGTGGGTGTATCTTGGTGGGTGCCGCGGGCAATTCGGCGGCAGTTGGTTCTTACTATCCTGCCGCTCTTAAATCCGTTATATCCGTTGCGGGGCTTGGACAGGAAAATCAGTTGTATGACGGTTCTAATTTCGGGGCTACAATCAATATTGCCGCGCCCGGTGAAGAAATTCTCAGCACAGCACTTAATGGGGAATACCGAAAAAGATCCGGTACATCCATGGCAGCTGCACATGTCTCTGGTGTTGCGGCTCTCGTCTTGTCCGCAAATCCACACGCCACTAACATAGAGATTCAAGAGAAACTGATTACCACTGCAAAGCCACTTTTTATTACCGAACTCGTTGGAGCAGGTTCACTTGATGCGCATGCCGCACTCGTGTCTTCAACATCGCTTGTTGCGAAAATTAATGCGCGACGGACATTGCAACAGGCTCTCGGTAACGAACAAGCTCACGGTGGCGTTGAAATCGTCGGTGCAGTGATAGCTCGCGAGGTTATCTTCGATAGAATTGAAATCGTCGGCAGCGCAGGGGGTGCTGAATTTTCTGAATACTGGCTGGAGTATGGTATCGGTGAAGTTCCTGATTTATGGTATCCGTTGGGAACCGCGCAAACTGAACCGAAGTTTAGTGAGTGTCTACACAAGTGGGACACTTCTGCTTTAGCGGAAGGTAGGTATACGCTACGACTGAGTGTTAAATCCGAAAATGGTGACATCAAGAGAGCCAAGGTGGTTGTTGACGTGGTTCACGAGGCACCTCTTGTTATAAAGCATGAAGCACAACCGTGGCTTGTGGGAAACAAATTCAATTCAGTGGTGATGTGGCAAACAGAAGCATTAACCACAGGCAAAGTCCAAATTTTTGAGGCAAACGGAAATATCAATAGAACTGTCTATTCGGATTCAGAGAACTTGCTTCATATCGTCAATATATCTGATTTAGGCGGACCGTCGGGCACTTATTTGTACCGATTAGCGGTGAAAAGTAGCGTCGGAGAGCTGCAAATCGATGACAACAACGGCAGGTTATACCAGATTGAAGTGAACAATACCCCGATTTTTATATCACATTTCTCGCAAGTCGCATCAATCGACAACGGATTGCACGCCATCGCCTCGCCGGTAGATATAAACAGAAACGGAAAATTGGAACTTTTCGCTGTTGAAATGGAGACTGGCACGGCGCAAATTCTTGAGGTAGCGGATAATGGGACGTACAAACAGATCTTTTCATTCACTGAATCGCTATGGCCCTGGGCGGCAGATGATACAGATAACGATGGACTTATAGAAATATTGTGTAATGCTTCGGGCGTGACATTTCTGTTGGAGCAACCCTCACAAGGTGAATTTCCAACGGAACGCATCTGGGAAGCACGCGGACAGTGGAGTAGAACGATTGTAGACGCGGATGCAGACGGCATACCTGAAATCTTTGCGCGTGATGATGTCACGAACGCCATTTCGGTATACGAGGCGGTAGGAGATAACGACTATAGAATTGTAGCTACCCTTGAAAGCCCGATGTGGGGAAGCAACGGGATTAGCGCGAATTTCGCTACAGGCGATTTTGACGGCGATGGACGGACAGAGATTTTAGCTGGGGACAACGATGGAAAAGTGTTCGTACACGAAGCGACTGGAAACAACCGATACAGACCAA
>JAPOOP010000079.1 GCA_026713385.1 Candidatus Poribacteria bacterium
CAAGCAGAATGGCGAAATCTCCGAGGCAGCCTCTGGGAGAAACAGAGAGGAACTTGAGAAACTCCGTAAACAAGCGAATGCAATTGATTCCCTTGAGAGCCCATACAAAGCGATCGTCTCCGTGTTGATGCTCAAGGAGGGCTGGGATGTCAAGAACGTTACCACGATTGTCGGGCTCCGTGCCTATTCCGCCAAACCCAATATCTTACCAGAGCAAACGCTTGGACGCGGGCTGCGTCTGATGTATGCCGGGACCGAGAAGGAATCTGTGAGTGTCATTGGCACCGATGCCTTCATGGAATTTGTTGAGTCGATTAAGTCGGAGGGGGTCGAATTGGAACGGCAAGCGATGGGTGAAGGCACAAAACCTAAAGCTCCGCTCGTGGTTGAAGTGGACAAAGCGAACGTCAACAAGGATATTGACGCGCTTGATATTGAAATCCCGATACTCACGCGCCGTCTCTATAGAGAATACACGAGTCTCGCGGATTTGGATGCCACACAGTTCGATTTCACACCCGTGGCATACCAAGCGTTTGACGAAACATCGGAACGCGAAATCGTTTTCAAGGACATGACAACGGGCGAGGTTACACACACCACGGTGTTAGATGGAAGTGGAGTCGCCGATTACCGCAGCACACTCGGCTATTTTGCACAGACTATCCAAAAAGAACTCCGACTTGTCAGTGGCTACGATATGCTATACAGAAAGGTTAAAGACTTTGTCCAGCACCAGCTTTTCGGCGAAACGGTGATGTTAGAGGATCCGAATACCCTACAAAACCTGTCGGAACTCCCCGCCACAAAAACGGTTATGGAAACCTTCAAATACGCCATCAACGACCTGACGATACAAGACAGCGGAGATGCACAGTTTATCGAAACAACGCGGGCACAGGACGCACGCCCCTTTATGGTTAAAGAACAGGAATACCTGGTCCCGCAAAAATCTGTGTTCAATAGGATCACGGGGGATCTTCATTTTGAATTGGAATTTGCCGCATTTCTGGAGAACTGTCCTGATGTTGTTTCCTACGCCAAAAACTACTTCGCTTTGCACTTCAAACTCGATTATATCAACGCCGATGGTGACATCAGCAACTACTTCCCTGATTTTCTTGTTAAGTTGACAAATGGCCGCATAATTGTAGTTGAGACCAAGGGGTGGGAAGATCTGGATGTCCCGCTCAAAATGCAACGCTTGTCACAGTGGTGTGAAGATGTAAACAGAGTCTCATCAGAGGTCAACTATGATTTTGTCTATGTCGATCAAGAGAGTTTTGACGTATACAGACCCGAAACATTTCAACAGTTGCTTGATGGATTTACGGAATACAGAATTTAACCTTATGATTAATAAAGTTTTTTTGTGCTTATTTCTTTGGATTTTAGGGGTCTTTGTGATATAATATTTAATGTGAGTTTGATAATTAAGAATCCAAATGAAAAATGTTACACTTTTCACCAAATTATTTTTTTTCAACAGAGGATCGCAACAGAGAAACACCCAGGAAACCCACTCCACCCGTGGATTCTCAACCGAAATTCGCACAGAAATTCCAATTTAAAAATGTTATAAAAACGTAACATTTTGGAACATTAGGTGCCTCTGGGATCAGGGGTTTCTGTAGCGAAACCCAACATGGCACTTTTATCAAACTCACGTTATTTAGTAAAAAGAGCAGGAGTGTAGACAGTCCTAACGTTTTTCGCAATACCAAATTAGTTGAATTTGCAACGGTCTTTTGAAAGAGACTCTAACAAAACTTTCTCTTCTCCATCTTTCGCTCCAGCGGAGCGGTATGTCTATAGCACGTGTGGGTTTTAGGTCTTCCGCTCCAGCGGAGCGGTACGTGACTGAGATTAATAGAATATGATGGGTGATTTATTATGGCAGATACTACAAACAAACCAAAACAAATGACCGCATACGATAAGTTTGAAATTAGAGGTGATGAGGAATATATTCTATGTGATGATGTTTATCACGCTGGTGAGGACGAAGAAACAATTTGTAAAAATCCACTTCAGGATATCAATACATGTGCTTACTGCTCAACTCGATTAGAAAAAATTGAGAACAATACTATTCAAGGAGATATGCATCGCGACTATTGTTTATGGTATTGTCACTATTGCCGGTATTGGCAAGCACGTATTTATTCTGCATTCCAGGCTTGTATGCCACCACCCGATAATTGGGCGTATGTCTCAAAGCTGCGAGAGTTTGACACAAACTTACCTGAGGGTTGTAGTGAAGAATTGGCTTTGTACATAAGGAAACATCCAAATTTCTTGTATTCTTGCCATCCTACTCGCTTTGAGAAATTCGTCGCGGATGTCTTCCGAGCCAATTATACAAATGCTGAAGTATTACATGTTGGCAGGCCGCATGATGGTGGAACCGATGTCTTATTAATAGATGCAGAAAAGAGACAATGGCTCATACAAGTTAAACGCCGTGAATCCCCAAGTGCTTCTGAAGGAGTCGGCATAATTCGAGACATACTGGGGGCGATGCACTTGAAAGGGGTACGCAGGGGTATTGTGGTTTCAAATGCTGATAGATTTTCGCGATATGCGCAAAAGGCTGCAGTTGAGGCTGAAGCAAAAGAGTATCCTATGATTGTTCGGCTTGTCAATAGCGACATACTTGACAAAATGTTGGATCCTGTCCTACCAGATCGTCCATGGCTAGATCCTATCAGTGAGGTTGATGAGGAAATATCCAGTTACCTTGCAGATCAAATTCCAACTGATAAGCAACTTTATCTGTTTGAGGAACCTAACCACCTTCTCAATTGAGGGAAGAAAAAACCCATGCCACGACTCACCGAACAAGAACAGCAAGAGATCATCCGATTTATTGAGGCAGATAAACCACTGCCAGACAAATACCGCTTCCTGCTGTTTGAGGACAAGCGCGAAGTCGAACTCGTCTGGAACGGCAAGACCAACGAGGTCTGTAACATTGTTCTGCCTTTTCAGACAATTGAACAGGTAGACGAACCCCGCGTCGAGAAACCCTCTGAAGACAATAGGCAACTC
>JAPOOP010000114.1 GCA_026713385.1 Candidatus Poribacteria bacterium
CTCATACATATCGTTGAGATAGTAATGCGCAGTCGTGATAAAGATTGGAACTTTGACGCGCGGATCCGAACGAACGTCCGCCGGTAGAGAAATCGGCAGCCAATCGGTATGTAACCCCTGATCCGGACGCCCCGGTCCCGTCACCCACGATTGCATGCCGATGCAATGACAATCCTCACCATGCGTCGCCTCGGCAACCTCAATAATCGGTGATTTGTCAAGGAATTGGAGATACAACGGATCGCGATTAAACGAGTTGTTGATGATTTTGTTGAGGAATTTGCCGCCATTTTGAAGCGTTTGGTGCCGATCCAAACACTCAGGGATCGTCTCTAATCGATCCATCATAGCTCGTAATTCGGCGACCTCCTCAGCGTTAAGCACGTTAGGGAAATAAACATAACCATCCCTTTCCAGTGCTTCCACTCGGTTTTCTAAGTCGTTGTAGGCAATCAGTGAGAGGGCTTTCGCCATTTTCAGTACTCCTTGATGATTTTAAAATTGTTCAAAGTTTAATAATTTAAGGCACGCTACTGGCTGTCCAATCGCCCGAATCCAGCAAGGACACCCCTCAAGAGACGAGATTAAGAAACCTCGCCAGCGAAAGTAGAATTGCTACAGCTATTCTGCTAATACAATAGCACCGCATCCGATACGCGCGCCTGCAGCACCCGAAGGTTGCGAGGTGAAATCGTCCGCGCCAGCATGGACAATGATACCTCGACCGACAACATCTACGTCGGAACCTGTGCCGATCTCCCAGAGATCCGTCGTCAATGTAATACTGCCTATTCCATCTTCTCCGACGGTGATATTGCCGATATCTCCGAGATGAAACTCACCTTCTCCCCATTTTCCGTGCGCAACACCCGTGGGATTCCAGTGTCCGCCAGCAGATGTACCGTCGGGTGAACTGCAATCACCGTTTGCGTGGATATGAACAGCGTGAAGACCCGCTGTCGCGCCCTGAATTTCAATCGTGAGCGTGATTTGGTCGCCGTTTTGTGTGAAAACTGCTATTCCGGTTACGCCACTGTCGCTCGATGAGGCAATCATGGCGTTTGCCTGTTGTACGGGTGCGGTTGTAAGAACGTCTGCCTGTTGGCGCGCTCTTTCGCAACCCACCAATATGATAAAAATACCAATCAATAGAAAAACTGTGGACTTTACACTGATAGAGATGAAACGCGTTTTCATTGATAACTCCTCTGTTAAAGTTTGTTAATCTAACGTGGGTTAGATAATTGAAATATGATAGAAAGAATCCGTAAAAACCTCAATCATAGTTACTGGGTCGATGGTCACCCATGAGTCGTCTCTGTTGTGGGGTCGCTTGGGCGAGAATCGACTCATCAAACTGAAATTTATTCAGATAGGGCGGATATTTCTGTGTAATCATCCGCATGGCATAGTGTACCTGCATGAGGTAACGGGTTTCGGCACTCGTATTGGCGGAACCCCGATGCCAGACTTCACTACGGAAAAGCACCACGTCCCCAGCATTGCATAAGATACTCTCTTCACCCCGGTTATTCCACTCGGTTGCCCCGTTTGGAGAGCACCCAGAAAAATGACTGCCCGGGACAAACTTCGTCGGTCCTAATTCCTCATACATATCGTTGAGGTAGTAATGGGCGGTAGTGATGAAGATTGGGATTTTGACGCGTGGATCCGAACGAATCTCTGCAGGTAGACTGATTGGCAACCAATCCGAATGTAATCCCTGATCCGGACGTCCGGGTCCTGTCAGCCACGAATGCATACCGATGCAATGAAAATCCTCGCCGTGAGCCGCCTCGGCAACTTCAAAAACGGGCGATCTGTCAAGGAATTGGAGATAAGACGGGTCTCGGTTAAACGAATTACTAATGAGCTTGTGGAGGAATGCGTCGCCATTTTGAGGTGTTTCGTCCCGATCATGAGATTCTGGGATTGCTTCTAATCGATCCATGGTTGTGCGCAATTCAGCGATTTCATCGGTCCCAAGCACGCTGGGGAAATAGACATAACCATCTCTTTCCAATGCTTCAACTTGGCTTTCTAAATCGTTATGTGCCACAAGGGAGAGGACTTTCGCCATTTTCGGTACTCCTTTCGGACGACAGCAACGGATCAATACTTATCGGATATGATAAGTTAACTCTGGCGCAGTTGTCAATAAAAAAACGTGCCGGAACTGGATTTCAAGCACCCGGATTTCTTCTAAGGTCCACTACAAAGCGATTGTCCCGATACCTCACGCCTTGAGTTTTCGCCATAGGGTTGTCCGACTGATCCCCAAACGTTGTGCAGCGAGTTGCGGCTTTCCATCAGACTCCTCCAAAACCCGTTGAACGAGCTCACGTTCCAATGCAGCAAGTGGATTGCTTTCCCTGAGTGCCTGCGTAACAATATCGTCTCTCGAGGAAATAAGGTCGGGCGGTAGATGTTGCTTTTCGATGCTGCCACCCTGACATTTAACGAATGCATGCTCTATAATGTTCTCCAACTCTCGCACATTGCCGGGGTAAGTATAATCCACTAAGATTTCAAGGGTATCGGGTGAGGCGCGATGAATAGATTTTTGGGTCTGTTGATTGAATTTTTCGATAAAGTGTTCAATGAGGCGTGGAATGTCATCTCGTCTTTCACGGAGTGGCGGCGGCGTAATCGGGACGACATTGAGCCTGTAGTATAAATCCTCGCGAAAACGTCCAGCATCAATTTCTGTTTTCAGGATTCGATTTGTTGCTGCAATGACGCGAACATCCACTTTCTGTGTCTCGGTTGAACCGACCATTTCATATTCGCCCTCTTGCAAAACCCGGAGCAGCTTTGCTTGTGTTCCGAGACTTAACTCACCGATTTCATCAAGAAAAAGGGTACCGCCGTCCGCGGCTGCGAACCGTCCTTCGCGCGTTGCGAAGGCATCGGTAAACGCACCTTTGACATGTCCAAAGAGTTCACTCTCCAACAAATTATCGACCAAGCCAGCGCAATTGACGCGGATAAAAGGTTTTTTTGCCCGCTCGCTATTGTTGTGGATTGCGTGGGCAATCGGTTCTTTGCCGGTCCCGCTTTCACCTTGAATCAGGACGGTCGTTTTCATGGGAGCGACGAGTCGAATTAACTCGAAAATCTCTTGCATTTTCCGATTTTTTCCGATGAGATTCCCAAACGAATGGTGCTCCTTCAGTTGGGCATTAAGGGCTTCTATCTCCGAGAGATCGCGCGCAAACCCCTGGATGAATGCTCGCTCGTCATGCGCAATTCGGATCGCGCGAATTTCCAATGGTAAACGATTTTTGTTTTTACGGGACAGTTCCGTTTGAAACGTAATGGGGTTTTGTTGGTCGAGTCCTTTGAGCGTTTCTCGGGTGTTTTGAAACTCATCGGAAGGCATTAGGTCACACAGTGATAGATTGACGAGTTCCTGGTGTGTGTAACCAAGCCATATACAGAAATTTTCGTTTACAGTAACAAACGTTTCTGTGAGTGATGGACAAATGAAAATTGCGTCGTTAGACATCTCAAAAAGGGTGCGGTATCGTCTGTTGTTTTCGGCGAGTTTGTCTATCCAATCCCCTTTTTCAATAAGAATTGAGAGTTGTCCAGCAATCGGTTTCAGTCGTCCAATATGTGCCTCGGAGAATGCCCGGGGGTTTTCACTGGTGAAAAAGACGACCCCAATGGGTTTGCCCTGCACTTTAAGTGGAAGTGTCAGATTGGAGCGCATCCCCTCTTGGACCATCAGTCTTGTCCAGTTTGTCGGTCTTCTTGCGAGAATTTCCTGAAAATCGTCAATAATTCGTGCTTCCCCTGAATTAAGGATAGGCTCAAGGCTTGACCCTTTGATTTTTGCTGAAAACCCGTTGTCCAGCAAGATTTTTCTGTTGGATTTCGTTTTGCACTGCACTAAATCACCGGAGGATTCGTCAATGAGTGCGATCCCTAATCGGTTATGCGGGACTACATTCTGAAGTCCAGTGTGGATATTCTCAAAGACTTCATCGAGTGTCTTTCCAAGCTGAATCTGCTCAAGGATTTCATAGACCTGATCGGTATTAATCCATTCCACCATTTTCCCTCCACGCGTGAACAGGGTTTGTTACCTATAGATTACAGATTAGCACACGGTAAAGCGGATGTCAAGGATCTTGTTTCATAAATGAAAAATGTTTCATTTGTGAAATAACCTTTATTTTTAAGACCTCAAAGCAATTAATTCGGACTTTGTTTCAGATTTGAAATATATCGGAAAAATCTAAAATTTCATTTTAACCCGTAAAACGTTGATATACCTCAATTGTATGGGCTTTGAACACTTGGCACGAAACTTGCGATCCTATTGCAAAGACAAAAAAGAGTTAACCCGATTTGGGTTAGACGATAAGGTTTAGTTCTGAATTTCAGGAGGATTTAAAAATGAGCCGTTATCTTGAACATGCTAACATGAGCGTGAATGACCTTGAAAAAGCAATCGATTTCCTAACGACTGCCTTCCCAGAATTTCGAGTCAGGGGCGGTGGCGATAATGCGAACGGAATGAAATGGTGTCATCTTGGGACTGACGATTTTTATATTGCGTTGTCAGACCGTAAGCATCCGTTTACAGGGGACAGTGACGGGACCTATGTAAACCATCTCGGTTTTGCTGTTGATGATGCCGAAGGTATCCGGGAACGTCTGCTGGCTGCTGGATATAAGGAAGGTTTTAAAGTTGAACCGCATCCCCATCGAAAACGGATATATTTCATTGATGCGGATGGTTTTGAATGGGAGTTCGTCGAATACTTCACGGATGAGCCAGCGAAACGGAACGATTATTCACAGTGAAAATAAATTTCGCCCGGGATGCAATGCTTATTAAAACTTGTAGGGTTCAGGCGTGGTGCTTGCCCTACAAGTTTTTTGCTGCCGTGCTGGATATTCTAAGAGAATGTGTGGAATTTAATGACCTGTTTGGTTCAGTTTCCATCAATTTTCCAAGTGCAGTTGATATGACTGTCCCTGTAAAATTGCTTGAGTGCTGGCTTATCAAACCATAGCTGCATTTCTTTGCTAACAATATGACCGACACTGCTCACCTTGAGGTAGAGACCACCCGCTGTCCATCCGGGGATGATGTCGTAGCGTCCGGTTTGCGCGGCGTAGATGCTGAGCAACGCCAGCGGCTCCATCGCATCGAGATTCGCGGTTCTATGCGTGTCCTGCAGAAGTTCAGCGACGCTTTTCCCCTCATGTCCCTCTTGCAGTTCGGGTTTATCCATAACCTTGCTGTGGAGTATAAAGTCATCCTCAAGCGTGAAAAGACCGCTATCGCTGTGTTGTCTACCTTGTAGCAGGTTGTCTCCTATCCGCTCCACCATTGCCAGAAATTCTGCCTTCGGTTCTACCCGGTACAGATCAACCAACGCGAAAATATAAGCGGGTTCCAAGGCGATTGTATCAAAATTCAACGACGGTGAGGAGTTCTTGTCAGCACCGATGTCCCCAATCTCGAAGGCTCTAAGCATAGTACGTAAGTGATCCCTGAACTCGCTTCTGCCGCCGGAAACCCGATAGCCACGGGCACACACGGAGGTAAAGAGTGGTGTAATGTTTTGCGGCAGAAATGCGCCGCCTTCTTTCGCGCCAAAGTAAAGTTTCTCTACCCTGAAAGGTCCCTTTATCCGAAAATCTGTGAGGTCTGTCCCATCAATAATGATGCTCTTCAGCGTATTGCTTTCTTGATCGTAGGAGGCGTCTAAAAAACCGATGATGTGTTGCTCGACCGCTTCTTTGATGTGCGCCATTTCACCGATGCGACCATATTTTTGGGCATTTTCTACGATTGTCAGCATACCCATCATCTGGGTAATGGTGTGGTTTAACTGATTTCCGACATAGACTCTCGGTTCGGTCGCCTGCGGATACTGTCTACCGAATACGTTAAGCCCCCGTTTAGAAATTTGTGGATGAACCAGATTGGGCCAGATACCGGTCTCGGGATCCCGCTGCTGTATAATCAAATTTAAGAGACGTTCCCCCCAAATCCGTGGTGTCTCCTCCTGTTTTTGGTAGCCCAAACTGTAAGCGGCGTAAGCCAGATCCAATGCCACACTGATAAACGAGATATCTGCACTAATTTCGGGGGCTTTGTATCCATCCCACGGTCTGTCCCAAGTATTGGCATGATCGACCTGCTTTTTGAAATCGCCGTGTCGGTTGTAGTGTAGTGCGTCCCAATCCTTGATATTTGCTTCCCAAATACCTTTCATCAGCATCTCGCTCCGGTTTGTATCCACGGCTCTCAGCAATTCCCAGTAAGGGTATACATCCTCTATTTCGTGGACAACGCCTTTCATACCGTATCTATTCCCGGTTACCAAGTCCACGTAGCCGTGTCCTCCCCAATGCAGAACGCCACTCTCTGGATACCAATAGTTGTTGAACATGTATTCGGCGGCTTTTCCCGCGGCATGAACATATTTACCATTCCCCGTGAACTGACTTAAAGAAGCCAACAACCGTATCAGGTTCTGCTGATTTTGAAAGAAACTCCAGACCGCTGGTTTCGACTCGGTGCCTGTGCGATGAGAGGTCATGGATCTGGGTGCTTTCAAATGGTCGATATGGAGGCAGTCGACAAAAAGCGGCATATCCGTACCACTGTATCTATCTCTCCCATACTGGACAGCCGTGTCTGCGAAGAGACTCGC
>JAPOOP010000033.1 GCA_026713385.1 Candidatus Poribacteria bacterium
GGTTCATTGAGGCTGCGTCCTTGTTCTACGTATGACCGGCAGGTGCCACCACGGAATGTATGGATACTCATGGTGTTCCCAGTGATAACCGAAGTGATAACAGGTGATAAACGACCAGAACGTTGAATAGGCATTACTTTTGGCTCGATGCGGGTTATCATATCCTGTTTCTGGCGTTCGATGGGGCAGGTATGTCCCAAAATAAAATAATTGGAGCGTGCTAAGGAGCGCAGGAGAAACCCAGAACAGTATAAGATTCGCAGTGGAGATCGCCAAAATATACTCCATGATTTGAAATACAATCGCCATGCCAACTATCTGCTTCCAACTCAGGTATTCCTTCATAAAATGAAGATACCACGTCAAAAATCCGCTGTGCTTTCCATCGTGGAAATCCGGATCTGTATCACTGGCGGGTGTGCGGTGATGTTCCCAATGTTTCTTCTGTAATTTACGATATGAAAACAGGGCATATAACCTGACAGCGAGTGCTCCCATTACATTGTTGATCCGCGGATGCGTAGGACAAATTGAACCGTGCATCGCGTCGTGCGCTGTGATGAACAGACCCGTGTACAGAAATGTCTGACAAAGTATGCCCAAAGGCAGCACCACAAGGTGAGCGCGACGAACATCAAGTGTGAGGAGAATTGAAAGACTCGCTCCCCATAAACCGATAATTCCTGACGCAATGAATAAGCCCTTATTTGTCGATTTCATGAGCCACTTAGATTAACCAATCCAAAATATAGAAGTTGCGCAAAATAGCAGTGAAAAGCAATTCGAGGTAACTGTTGACGAAACACGCCAATTTGAAAACCTACCATCGCAAAGATGAAACTCAATCCGAACCACGCTAAATAGTTCCGTAAGGGGATAGGGTCGCTCATCCATGTCCAATAATCCAATTTCACTGCCGCCGGTTCCATAAGCAGGTCGAAGCAGACCATTAACAAAGCCGCTAAGAACGCTATTTTGAAACGAAACCCTTCTGCTAAGAATTTCGGTGCTATTGTCTGAGCAACAGCGGTCGAAGCGATGAGCATCACAAACCAAGCAGACCCAATGCTGATGGGGACACCACCGATCGACGGCTGTAAGGTTTGTCCATACAGGTATGAACCGAAAATCTGTCCCGTCCGAACACCGAGCCATTCAATCCCAAGACTCACGACAGCAATTCCGACACTTACGATGATAAATTTCAGTCGTTCATTCCGTGGATATACCCGCCAGCATTCCCAAAATAACCATACGCCCAAACCGAACATGATGGGTGAAGCAAGAACTCGCATGACTTCTTGCAACACACCGAGTACATGCCACAATCCACCCGCACCTAAAAGTAGATAAAGTGCCCCTATTTTATATTTTAATTTTGCCTTGCGGAGTCGTCCAGTGAGTTTTTTATTTGAAGTTCTTTTCTCAAGAGTCGCCTGCGCCGTTGTTGCAGGCTTCGTTTTCGTCATCTAACTGGGTTTCCTGTTTAGTTTTTTCGCATCCGCCGATTGCTGACTGCTGACCGCTATTTTCAAGTCAATCTGCCGTCCCTTCCACTGCAGGCGACCACTTCTAACTTGACAGAATGAATTGATACCAATCAACAGGGTCAATAGAACGCCAAACGGATGTAGAATTACACTGGTAAAGAAGGGGTGTCTATATTTAAGTGCCAGCACCATCCGCATAACGACATTCATAACGATAACAACGATTGCCAGTCCTCTAAGCGGCGCAAACCAGACAGCGATGTAGGGCAGCACGCACATTGTAAACAGACCGAGAATTAAAATAAAAAACGGTGTCATTTTGTAGCCGACCAGTCCAAAAAGGTTTTTGGAAAATCCGTCCCAGACCTCCTTGAACGAATGATACATCCTGCAAGATACCACGCGCGTTCCCGCCGATGTCAAGATTTTGATACCCTGCTTTTTTGCCAATCGGCTGAGTTCAACGTCTTCAACAATCTGATTTGATACCGCTTGATGCCCACCAATCAACTGATACGCTTCGCGAGTGAATGCGATCCAGAGACCGCTCGCCGCCGCAAGCGACGGGAAACGACTGAAGTAAGTAAGCCATAATGGAAGTCCAGCGTAAACGAACATATCTACCACTGGCACGACGAGTTTTTCTGCCAAGGTCCCTGTCACTTTCTCTGGAAACGCCGAGAAGAATCCAAGCTCTAACTTCTGCATGTAGGCAACAGTATTCGCAATCGCGTTTGGTGCCGGACGGTTATCCGCATCCGTGAAAATGAGTATCTCCCCATCCGCATGTTGGCTCAATTGATGACATGCCCAGTTTTTTCCATGCCATCCCACTGGCAATGGTTTACCGTGAATCGCCTGAACTTCAGGATACTGTTCACCGAATTTTTCGATAATCGCACCCGTGCGATCCGTCGATTGGTCATTAAGAACGTGAACCTCCAAGTTGCCATAGCTTTGAGACAGGAATCCTTCAATACAAGCACCAACGTTGGTTTCTTCATTGCGCGCCGGGATCAACACCGAAACGCGTGGATAGCTCTGGAGACCAAACGTTTTTTTTAGCATCGGTGCAGTCGCAGCATTAAACAATGTGACTGTTAGAATAACTGTCAATAGAACCATCGAAATAAGCATCAGGATAAACAAAGCAATACCAACCTTTCAATCCAGCAGATTTTGTCCCTTTTCTTCATGAAGAATCCGAAAAGCGAGATCATCTAACAGTTCGCTTTCAGTCTGTTCGAGCCAATCCACCCCTTGGAATGTCCCCGCATCAAATAAATGGACAGCACCGAACAAGAAGAATACACTTGGACGCTTTTCGCCGAGAAATTCGGTGCGAATTGCCAACGGAAGCACAGCGACAGGTTTTCCGTATTTCCGTAAAATCCATTCAACACCGCGTTTGTATCCAAGAGGTCGCGTATGCCACGGCAATAGTTGTCCTTGCGGAAAAACGGAGACAAGCGGTATCTCTTGATTCAATAATTCCACAGTATATTCAAGGGATTCAATAATGTTCCGTCGATTCTCCGGTTCAATTGAATAAGCACCTATTTTTGCGAAGAATTTGTATTTCGATAGCTGCTTTTCTAACATCATCAGATAGGTAGTCCGACGAAAAATCTTTTTGTTGAGCAGATAAACGAAGAACCCGTCCCACCATGTACTGTGGTTTGGTAGGAGTAGCACTGGTAGATCGTCAGGTATTTTCGGTGGTGTCCCTAACAACTGAATCTCGTGGAAGTTCCGTTTGAACAACCAAGTCAGATACGGTTGAAAGATGATGTCCGCCCAAAAACGGTGCTGTGCCCGAATCATTTGTTGATTATCCCTGAGTGGACTGGAAATAGTTTCTCCTGTGCCGATAGAAATTTTGCCCGAAGTCCTTCGTGTAACAGAATCCCGATTTTCTGACTCGACGGCACAAAGACTCGACTTAAGAATGGGTTATAGTTGTGCTCTTCAATCTTTCTTAAGATCCCGCGGTAAATTTTAGCAGCCGAATAGATCGCGTACTGTGATTCTGTTTCGAGTAAAGAGATACCAGGCATGGCTTCGGTGTAATAGTGATCTGCGCGTTCAATTTGAAATTTCATCAGTTCTTTCAATTGAGGTGTCACTTTTTCTTCTAAGATGTCTTGCTCCAAGACACCGAATCTCACCAAATCCTTTTGTGGCAAATAGATGCGTCCCATATCCTTATCCTCCTTGATGTCCCGCAGGATATTGGTGAGTTGCATGGCAATGCCGAGTTGCTTGGCATAACCAAAGGCGCGTTCGTCCTTATAGCCGAGGACATGGGTCATCATCAGTCCAACGACAGCCGCGACCCGATAACAGAAAAGAGAGAGTTCATCAATCGTTTTATACCGCGTCTGCTGGACATCCATGGCGACCCCCTTGAGCAAATCGAGCGGATATTCAATAGGGATACCATAGCTCTTGGCAACGAGAATGAATGCACGAATAATTGGATGTTGAGACTCACCTGTATTGTAAGCAACCTGTAATTCTTCTGTCAAGAGTTGTATCTCTCTA
>JAPOOP010000032.1 GCA_026713385.1 Candidatus Poribacteria bacterium
ACATTAGGTTTATGTTATCAGGTATATCTGAACCGCCAACAGTGTGATATGCCAAGCACCAACTATCTACACAATGTGCCTCAAAGGTTTCTGATAGTTTCTTTGACGACTTTTTGAGTCCAAGTCTGTCGCGTATCTCTTTGGTTTCCCACCCCTGTAAAGTGTAGAGTTCCCAACGCTTTTCGATTTCGCTATAGAACCACTGTTTACCGACTTCCAAAGGACTAAACGATTGATTCCACTTCTTTGCACGCTGTATCGTCCGCGCCTGAATATCTTCAACGCAGATATGCGTGAGTGGATAGAGTTTAGAAAGCCACTCAAGAACTCTTAACTTCCAATCCCATCTCGCACGCGTGCCTGCCGGGATGCGGGCTTTGTTCGCAAGACGGTTGGTTCTATTCTTGCGATTCGGACACTTTCGGGAACGCCTACTTCTACGCAACTCTCGACGCTTCGCCACTTTCTTACCGACCTTGCTGTGAGCATCGGCTTGCACATTGAGATAAGTGTGTGCCTCACTTTTGACGGTAAACCCTTCTTTCTTACTGCCGGGGTCTACGCCAACAGCAATCTCTTGTTTATAGGTGTCTGTATCATAATTGAGCCTGATACAGAATATGCCGTTAGACCAATAGGGGGTTGCCAACCCTTTCTTAATCAGCATGCCCGCTTTGTTTGGACGGGTCGGCATTAATTGCCCACCCGATTGACTCTTTACTGGAACAAACATCGTTTGTAATCTCCCTTTCGGGTTGTGTGTTTCCCCTTCCAGATCACAATATCCAAGCGGTATCAGACGAGGGGAGTATCCGAAACATTGTTTAGGCGACCACGCCCAGATAAAGCGATATTTTACTGTAGAAAATAGTTTAACTTGTGGAATGAACGTTTGGTATACGCTTCGCACAAGTCCCCATTCTTTAGCTTGGGGTTATTGACTTGACATCTCCTTGGGATCGTGGTATTCTATATAGTACAAAATAGCGAGATTCCTGCACATTTAACAACAAGTTTTAACTTACAAGTTACGCGAAAAAACACATTTCTCAAAAAAGGAGAATCCAGTCGTGATTGCCTCATCTTTTATAGGTATGCGTAAAAGATATGCCCATTCCGTTTCTATTCCTATTTTCGCCATGAGTCTCTTTCTCATTGCGATCTTCGTCGCCAGTTGCGGCGATGAAGGCGATAGCACTGAAGACACCACCAGTATGACGGGTGTCCTCCAACCCACAACAACACCTCCTGCCACACAAACACCAGTCCCTGAACCACCTCCTGTCGAGGAGCCCGTTGTGGAGGGCATCTCTTTTAAGGACGATATTCAGCCGATACTCGCTGAACGATGCGCCGTTGCAGGGTGCCACGCTGCACCCGGTGTCGCAGGACTTGATCTCAGTAAATACGATACTTTCAAGAAGGGTGGAGCGAACGGTCCTGCGTTTGCCGTTGGCGATGGTAAAGGCAGCCTCGTCGTCAAACGCATTGATGGTGGTGGCATGCCCCCTGGCGGTCCGCCGTTGGACGGAGACCAAGTCCAACTTTTCATTGATTGGATTGATGAAGGTGCCGAGAATAATTAATATTCAGTAACGTAGCATTTCTACTCGCTTCTGTCAAGTCGAAAAAAATGGATATGTTGGAAGGCGCATAACGCATGCGCCTTTTTTCGCGTCCGGTTCCCTGTATTACATTTCCGTTCCTTGTATTACATTGCAAAAACACCCTTATCCGCGCTGGCGAGGATTGTATCCTCGCCTTTCTGCAGTGTCCAAGTAATTGTGGGTTTTACCATAGTATGATACGGCAACGTAAGTGAATTATGGTTTTTTGAACTGTTTGGACATGAAAGAGGCGCGTTTACGGACGCGAAAACACGACATATCGGCAAATTTGAAAGGGCGCACAACGGGACACTCTTCCTTGATGAAATTGGAGATATGCCGCTCTCCCTTCAAGCAAAGTTGTTGCGGGCAGTCGAGACAGGCAAGATTGAACGTCTGGGTGGAACGAAGCCTATTTCAGTGGATGTCCGAATCATAGCAGCTACGCACTGTAACCTCGCGGATGCCGTTGACAATGGGGCCTTCCGTAAAGACCTTTACTATCGATTGAATGCTGTTTCTATCTCTCTGCCATCTTTACGCGATCGGCGAGAGGACCTTAGTGTCTTGACAGAATACTTTGTGGAGAAACATTGCAATACCTACGCGCAGCCAGTGCGTAAAATAGCACCGGAGACACTCGCTCGACTGCAAAACTATCCTTGGCCCGGGAATGTGCGAGAGTTAGAAAACGCCTTAATCCACGCAGTTATTTTGGCAGACGGGGAGACTATATTGCCCATGCATCTGCCTGAAGAAATTAGGGCGTTTCAGAGGCTACAGGTCAGCGTCCCAAAGGCAGTTCACACACCTGAAAACCAACAAAACACGCCTTTACCTCTCGGGACAAGCCTTAAGGCTGTGGAGGAAGCCTTCATCCTTGCTACTTTGGCGTGGCAGAACGGAAATCGGACGAGAACCGCAAAGATATTGGGAATTAGTATTCGGACGTTGCAAAATAGGTCGAAAGACTATCAAATATCAAGCAGCCCTTAATTTTCGGTAGTGGCACGGGCCCTTCCTTTCCCTTTCGCTGGCGAGGCTCCCTAACCTCGCTGTTTCTCCTTTCCCTCGCAAAACTTAAAAAAAATAAAAATCCTCTCTTTTTTCCTTTTTTATTGACAGAAATTTGATTTTTTGCTATGTTTTAGACAACGGTTTCACGAGAAACCATCCTATTGGTAAAAATTTGCCCTTAGCAGGCAAGAGTGACTTTGGGCAGACTACTTAACTTGTGGAAGATCAACCAATAAAGGAGTGAAAAAATGACAAGAATCCACCTTATGGTGTTCATAGCGCTTTTTTCAATCATGCTGATTGGTCACGCGAGCGCACAGGTAATTTTCTATGCTGATTTTGAAGTAAGCGGCTCTAAATCAATCCCGGATGTCAGCGTTAATGATCCATCAAATTGGGTGCCAGAAAACGCTGGAACTGTTTGGGTGACGACAGATGAGTTCCCTGATGGCAGCGGTGCCTTGCATCAAAATGCTGAAGGCTGCGGCATCTCCGGGAATACACCGCTGCCCGGTGTCACAGACTTCTCTGACGGTATCATCCAAGCTGTCTTTTCATGGCAAGATGACGACGGTGTCGGTTTCCAATTCCGCCGCGTCGGCGACGACAGCGGCTATCTCGTCGCATTCGGCTATAACGAAACTCCCCAAATTATCATCGGTAGCCTCGCAGATGGATGCTGTCCTTCCGGGCAATGTCTCGACCAGTGCTCCTGCGAAAACGGCGGTAATGAACTCGTCGGTGTTGACCACGGTTTAGGGGCAGACCTCTCACAAGACAACAGCGTTGCTTATTTTACGCGCGTTGAAGTCACCGGAAGTCTCATCCAGGTCTGGTATATGCCGCTCGATGATGTGTCTAACCTCTTTGCAGCCTCTGGTGAACTCGGCGATCCCGTCGCTGAATATGATGGCGCAGATGATTTAGGACCCGGTATCGTCGGTCTCTGGCATGAAAGTTGGGGCAACGGAAGAGTTGATGACATTCTCGTCACCGGTCCAGGTGGTACCACGGATGTCGACCCACACGCCAAGCTCTCCACGACATGGGGCAAGGTTAAAAGCAGCTATTAGTCTCTTTCTCTAACATAGACTAATACTGTAAAATCAATTGGCACTGCAGGACAAGGTTCCTAAACCTCGATCATCCTGCATCGCACTATTCATCTTTGTCGGGTGAGGTAATCCCTCACCCAACACCACTTTAGTTTTACGACGAGGCACACGGGTATCTAAGCAACGCGCTATAGCCTCGTTACCATCCTGTTGCTTGCGAATAAACGGCAATACAACTCTTTATGAAATTGGAGGAGACATTCATGAAGACACGTTTTTTTGTTTTGAGCCTTGTTTTGAGTCTACTTGTTTCGTTTCACGCCAGCGGTCAAGTTGTGTTTTACGCCGATTTTGAGCCCGGCTCCAAGGACGCAAAACCGAATGCTGATGTGAACAATGTCAAAAACTATAAACCGGAAAACGCTGGCACCATCTGGGCTGCGGATGATTTTGAAGGCGGCAAAATCGGTGGAAAAGGATCCATGAAGCAAACCGCTGAGGGATGCGGCATTTCCGGTAATACAGAACTGCCTGGTGTGAAAAACTTTACCGACGGCATCGTCCAAGCCGTCTTTTCCTTTGGTGATGATGATAGTTTCGGTCTGCAATTCCGTAGAAAAGGGGACGATAAAGGCTATCTCGTTGTCTTTGGCTATAATGAGACGGCGTCCGTCCTTTTCATGAGTCTTGAAGACGGGTGTTGTCCGAGCGGACAATGCCTTGATCAGTGCGCTTGTGAAAATGGTGGAAAGGAAATAGACAGCGTCCCGCACGGCTTAGGTGGTGGACTCGACCAGACGAATGCCGTCGCCTATCTTGGACGCGTTGAAGTCAAAGGCAATAACGTTAAAGTCTGGTACATGAAACTCGATGAAGTCAAAGACCTGTTCGCCCCCTCCGATGACCTCGGGGACCCAATACTTGAATCCGACAAAGCTACTACCAAGGACGCCGGCTCCGTCGGTGTTTGGCACGAAAGTTGGGGAATGGGCAGAATCGACAGCATTCTCGTTACAAATGCCAACGGTTTTGATGTTGATGTCAAAGACAAACTCACAACCCTCTGGGGCGAGATTAAAGTTGCCTATTAGTATGTATTGGTATACAATAGGGCGAGGGAAAATGTTAAACCCCTCGCCCTTTTTTATTTTTCTCTTCTGTAGGAGCGATCTCCGAATCGCGACCCTTGTTTGTGTAGGAGCGATCTCCCGATCGCGATGCGTATCCACCGCCGCTGGCGAGGTTTCCTGGGGAAACACCCAATCAAAAACACCTCGCCGATAAGGAGTCTGCTGATGAAAGTCACGAACGTTGAACGTGTAATTGTAGATGTCCCCTTCACCCCGCGCCAACAACAAATTACGACGCAGAGCGTATCAACCGTTTATAACTGGTCGATCTTGGAATTGTGCAAGGTTACCACGGATACTGGTCATGTCGGTTGGGGTGAAACCGTCGTTCACTATACCTATTCACGCGTCAGCGATGCCAGTGTCAAACGTGTCCTTGGACAGAGTCCTGCCGAACTCATGAACGACGATTCACTTGGGGCAGGTCTACAGATGGCACTCTTTGATGTCGTCGGCAAAATTTTACAGGTGCCGGTTTACCAACTCCTCGGCATGCAGTGTCGAGAGGCTGTTCCAATTTCATGGTGGTGTATCGATGCCTCTCCTGAAAACTGGGCGGCGGAAGCCGCAGATGCTGTAGAAAACGGTTATACCAGTTTCAAAAACAAACCGCGTCCGTGGTGGGATATCACCGCACAGGTAGAGACGGTCGCAAAAGTCGTACCCGCAGACTTCAAGCTCGATCTTGATCCGAACAGTTCTTGGCGCGACGCAGAAACGGCTATCCCAATCCTGCAAAAACTTGCTTCACATCCAAATGTAGCGATGTTTGAAACGCCGATTCCGCAGAGCGATGTTGACGGAAACAAGCAGATTCGCCAAACCGTTGGGTGTCAGGTCGCCATGCACTTCGGATCACCACCTTATACTACTTGTGTCCGTGAGGACGTATGCACTGGATTTGTCATCGGTGGTGGTAAATCGCAGGTAATGCGTGAGGGACAACTCAGCGCAGCAGCAGATATGCCGTTTTGGCTCCAGATCGTTGGAAACGGTTTGACAACGACGTGGGCAGGGCATCTCGGAAGTGTGCTCACACATGCCACCTGGCCCGCAATCACCTGTATTAATCTCTATAGCGACCATCTGCTCACACAACCGATACAGGTCACAGATGGATGCCACAAGATCCCCGATGCCCCTGGGTTAGGCGTTGAAGTCGATGAAGACGCAGTTGAACGTTTCCGCGTGCCTGATGATAAGTTAGACGCTGACGGTTACACAATTCATCCTGTCCCGCGTATCATCAAAACCGCTGTTTATCCTGATGGCAGTTGCATCCACATGTCTGGTGATGGTTTGAGTTATTTCAATGCCGGTAACGGCGAGGCACAGGTGGAAGGCACGCGTCTGGAGTTAACCTTTGACGATGGTACTGACGAATGGGCAGACCTCTTCGAGAAAGCACGCGAGACCCCTGTACATGGGAAGTGGTAGGTGCGGTTTTCTTCTTCTTTGCTGGCGGGGTCTACACCCCCGCCGTTCCTTGATGTATAGACAATTATGGATTTTTCTATAATTCTATAAATTTTTAATTCTTCACGTAAACACGACCTCTTAGGTTTATACGCCCACAGAAGAAAGTCCGCACCCTTCTTCGCAATTCGCTTGCGTGTACACCAGATACCTGCTACAATCAACGAAATATCCTACAGATTCAGCAGAGGCAAGACGACATTGACTTCTCCGCAGCAACAGCGCGTCCTCACATGGCGCATCCTATGCATCTTCGCCATTAGCGCACCGATCAACTGCTATTTCCTCATCCAGATGGAACTCGTGCGCTATACCTTCCCGACATGGGTGGTCCCGCTGTCCAATGTCATTTTCATCCTCACCGCAGTAATGCTGATTAACGGGGTTATCCGTCTTCTCAAAAACAACTTTGCCCTTGGACAAGGCGAATTGCTGTTTTTGTATGTAACGCTCAGTTTCGCCACGAGTTTGGCTGGATGTGATGTTTTTCAAGCAATCCTTTCTGTCCTTGGACATAGTTTCTGGTTTGCAACGGAGGAGAACGAGTGGCGCACTCTATTTTGGCACCATCTCCCGCAATGGCTTACCGTTTCAGATAGAGATGCACTCCGTGGCTATTACCTTGGGGAGTCGAGCCTATATCATTCCCTTCACTTGCGGGTTTGGTTGCCAGTGATGGGGGCATGGTTATTGCTGTTTTCGGTGATAGCGTTCATCTTTCTCTGTCTCAATACGATCCTTCGTCGGCAGTGGGCACAGCGTGAACGTCTCACCTTCCCGATTATTCAACTCCCACTTGCGATGACGAATCCCACGTCCGGTTTCTTCCGAAACAAACGCATGTGGATCGGTTTTGCAATCGCCGCTGGCATTAGTCTTTTCAACGGATTGAGCCATCTCTATCCCGTGATTCCGCATATCCCAGTAACACGCCGCTTTTTTTCGTTTCACGAACCCCCCTTGAGTCTTTACGGCACTATCATCACCGCCTTTTATCCGTTTGCCATCGGCATTATGTTCCTCATGCCGTTGGATGTCCTCTTTTCGACGAGTCTCTTCTATTTTCTCTATCGAAACGAAGTCGCTTTAGCGAAGGCGGTCGGGTGGAGTAGCATCCCACGCTTTCCGTATCTTAACGAACAGACGATTGGAGCATTCGTGGGACTCTGTTTCTTTTTTGGTTGGACGGGAAAACGGCATTTCAGTGCCGTGTTGAGAAGTGCTCTACCGTCGCGCGGACGAGAACCACCAGTCGAACAGAACGACGAACCGATGTCGTATCGAATGGCTGTTTGGGGTTTTGTCCTTGGTGTTTTGCTGTTTGCGTTTCTTCTCTACAAGGCTGGCATGGCGATCTGGCTCGCGCTCACTTTTGCTGTCCTGTTTCTCATAACGCCGTTAGTGACAACACGCATCCGTGCTGAGTCCGGCATTTTTGTCCATGCCTACCACTGGCAGGCACCCCGATACATCTTAAACACGCTCTTGGGGACGCACAGTCTCGGCGCACGGAACTTAACGGCACTCTCCGTCTGCTTTTTCAACCGAGATTACCGTCCGCAGCAGATGCCGCATCAATTAGAGGCTTTTAAAATTGCCGAACTCGCTAATATTAACCAACGCCGGATGCTCTTGACAGTTATTATCGCCACTGTTTTCGGGGTGTTTGTCGCTTTCTGGGTGCAACTACATTTCTATTACAAATTCGGTGCGGATTCCGGCTACTTTGGACCGTGGGCACTCGGTTACGGTAGAGAATACTTTGGGAGGTTGACGAACTGGATTACGTATCCGCTCAGTACAGACTGGCTCGGCGTGATATTCATAGGCATCGGATTTTCTGTTATGATGGTGCTTACATATCTTCGTGTCAAGTTTTTCTGGTTGCCGCTGCATCCGCTCGGTTATGTGATGGCGAGCAACCAAGAGATGTCCGACCTCTGGATTCCGTTGCTGATTGCCTTGACATTAAAATGGCTCATTCTCCGACACGGGGGTATCCAGAGTTATCGGCGCGCCATCCCTTTCTTTTTAGGGTTGGTCCTCGGTGATTACCTCATGGGAAGCACATGGAGCCTCTTAAATATCCTTTTGAACACCACGATGTATCAGTTCTATCCATAGGAACAGTGTATCAGAGATCGAAAATAACCTGAGCAAACCAACTGTTATCATTCCTTCGCTCAACTTGTAGTTGATGATACGTGACACTCTTAATTTCAGTGTAAACCTCGTGTTTATCGAAATTTGTCGGTTCACCGTAAACCGTCGCTGATACCTCCGTTTCACTACACCGATAGATGTCGGCGCGTTTGAAGAATATCTCCTTTGTTTCGTGTTGGAAGATGAGTTCGTCAAGCCATCCCACAAAGAGGTCTTCCACAGATTCTGCGGTGAGGTGGATCTCGACCGAGTCTGTCTCATCAATGGTATCCACGACCGCTATCGTTTCAAAGAGACCTTGTGCCGCATTTTTCAGAAGATCAGACAGGTTTTTCCCTCTAACCAGCAGCCCCATATCAGCAGTATGTTCAAGGTATTCATAGGGTTTCATGTAATGCTCCATTGTCACGATTTTTTCTTCTTATTCCTCAGCATCATACCCCGAAAATCCGATCCTGTCAATTCTCAGAATCTTCCTGTAGAAGCAACTTTCCGCAAAACCCACGCCCCATCTAAATACTGACTTCTGTATCATCTTTCGCTTGATTTTGTCTCTATCGTATGTTATGCTATTGTAACGTTGGGTCGACTTAAGGATTGAAAGAAATTCAAGACGACACTCACACTTATCACTCATTTGCTTTGCAGTGAGAATAAAAAACGGAACACCCACATCCCCGCACTTTCTTCGGCTTGCTATGTGCCCGGAAACCACACACCGCACCTACGGCGTGGGAGTGTCGAGGCTCATGGCTGCTATAGACATGTTACTCCTCTGTGGTAAAAATATACGTTTGTTGAGGTTATCCGATGAAACGCAGATTGGAAATGGAATTAGACTTTGTAACAGATCTATCCCCGTTGGAACTCGCGTCGAAGATCGCACCAGTTGTCCGAGAGACTATTGAGACGATGAAGCAGACTTTAGGGACTGAATTGGAGTTTGATATTTTCCTCGTACTGGATGGACGCGAGGTTCACCTCGTGATGGAGCCAGTATGACGTATAGTAATATTATTTTTCACGTTTTGTGAGTAGAGAGACGAAGTAAAATGTTACACTTTCCACCAAATTCTATTTTCTCAGCAAGAAGTCGAAAAACAAAAGTCCATAAACCCTTACAGCCACTGGATTCTCGCCCACAATCTCTGTACACCCAATGTTACACTGGTGTAACGTTAATTACCTTGGAATCCTACGCGAAATAGACGATGAACGTGTCCACTTAATATACACTCATCCTTAAAATAAAGCGTGAACATGCTTATGAATGACCAATATGAATATGCTGAAAAATCTCTCACGCCGAGAATAGCCCAACATCTCATCATAGAACTATTCACAGGCCGGACTGTCCAAAAGCAGGAAATAATAAACGTTGTAGATGAAACGCATATTGAGCGTGGTGGACTTCCAGCAAGAGCTAGATTTCACCATCCTGTCACACTTGCGCTGTCAAATATGAAGCAAGAAGGACGGGCAAACAATCCTAATCCTGGGGACGGTAATTGGTTTATCCCTTCAATCCTCCAAGACGGTGAAGGTGTGGATGATGGAGGTGTGAGTTCTGAGGAGACCGATTTAGATTCTGAAAGGACTATCGGTTCCGGTGAGAGTTCGGTTTACGTCTACTATTTTCCCGCGTACAAGCACTTAGCGGAATTGCAAGGTAAACAGGTTTGGCCATGCAAGATTGGCAAGACGAGATACGACGCTATTGACAGAGTTAGATCGCAAACGCGCACAGCACTCCCAGAATACCCTATAATCGGTCTTATTATTAAAACAGATAAGTTAAGGTTGATGGAGACAACGATACAGGGTATTCTAAAACTTCAAGGTAAGCAAAAGCAGGATGCTCCCGGCACAGAGTGGTTCATTACTTCTCCCAGCGAAGTTGAACAAGTGTACGAAAGCAATTTTGGGAATTCGTAATAAATCAACCCTATATGTCACTTGTAGAGATAGGTTTCGGGATCTGACCTCAAGCCAACCCTTAAAGGAGAACAGTTATGTACATCGTGACGGATGACTTGGAGATCATAAACTTCTATCAGTACCAAAATTTGAGAGTAGAGGGAGAAGACCCTGGTAAAGGTCAGCTCGTCTTAACATCTCAAGATGGTTCCAAACGCGTCATTGCCGAATTTGCCGAATTTGAGGAAGCATTCAATATCTTTGAGGACATTCGGGATGCTCTTGCGGCAGGGGAGACATACTATAGTTTAGAGGCAGGTTAATGAATAAACTCTATTTCGGAGACAACCTCGAAATCCTCCGCGAGATGGACGACGAACGCGTCCATCTGATATGTACCGACCCACCCTTCAACAGCGGACGCGACTACAACGCCTTCATCGGCGACTCCCTCGCGCAAAAAAAAGCGTTTACTGATACGTGGACCTGGGACACCGCCGCACAAGACACACGTGCCGACATCCAAAAACGCGCCTACACCAGCGACACCTACAAAGCACTCGACAACTGCCTCAAGGGCTACGACTTAGTCCTTCAAAACAGTATATCCGGTAGTAAGGGAGCGATGCGTGCCTACCTCGCCTTCATGGGACCTCGACTTGCCGAAATGCATCGAGTACTCACGCCTGCCGGTAGTATATACTTGCATTGTGATCCCACTGCAAATCATTATCTCAAAGGTGTGATGGATGCGCTTTTTGGGGAAGAAAACTTCCGAAATGAGATCGTATGGGGTTACAAAGGACCCAGTAGCGCGAAACGTTGGTTTCCTCGCAAGCACGATATAATTTTATTTTACGGGAAAACAACATCCGCTTTCTTTAATCCAGATGGAGCGCGGGTTGCTTACACACGTGTTACCAGAACAGGAGGGAGTTCTCTCGCAAGAGGAAATCGAACGCGTGAAGAAGTTAAAGCACTAGAAACAGCATATACTGAACGCGGGAAACTTGTTGAAGATTACTGGGTCGATATTCCCGGTCCAGGGCACATGCCCAAACGTGAACGTCTCGGTTATCCTACACAAAAACCGATCGCGCTCTATGAACGTATGATAAAAGCCTCCAGTAACGAAGGCGACATTGTGCTTGACCCCTTCTGTGGTTGCGGCACCACGATTGATGCCGCGCATACCCTCAATCGGCAATGGATGGGGATAGACATAACCATCCTTGCACTCGATCCGATGCGCCAACGGTTGGCAGACCGACACGGATTAGAGTCATCCGTTGATTACCAAATTGAAGGTTATCCGACGAATATGCAGGAGGTCCGCAGACTGCTGAAAGAGGGAGACAAACGCAAATATCACGACTTCTCAAATTGGGCAGTAACGCGGCTTGGACTCAGACCGACGAAAGATGTTAGGGATGGTGGACTTGATGGTGTCGGGCACGTTACATTGTGGAATCCCCAGCAGATGCAGGAGACCGACGCACGTATCCTCGCTGAGGTCAAAACCGGCAAGCCTACCATGACCCAAGTCCGTGCCTTCTGCCACGTCATGGATCAGCACAACGCCGAAGTCGGCATCTTTATCACCATTGAACCTGTTACTGCAAGAATGCGACAAGAGGCACAGAACATGGGCAGTTTTGAGCACAACCGCCAAACCTATCCTCGCCTCCAGTTCTGGCAGATAGACGATACCTACTTCGAGAACCCAGATGTTATCAACACCCTCGTCCGTTTACCAGATGCGTGGCGGATCCGCCCAACCCAGAAATCGGAACGTCACTTCGATAACCAACAGATGCAATTCCTACGAGGATAGTGGGCAACCAGTTCTTGTAGGAGGGAAAAACACCCTATCAAAAACACTCCGATTCCCGACTCCTAACTTTCAGAGTAAGTCTACGAAATACCTTCTACAAAAACCGCCCAGAACCCAGTTGTAGCAAAGGTTCACAACCCTTTTAATGGTCTATCACTTTTCGGATTTACTCTGAATACTCTGAAAGTATTAGTAAAATCTGAAGATATGTAAGCACCTCGCGGAAAACACCCATCCTCAAACTCACTACTGAAGTTTCTGAAATCCGTTGACAGGAAACGGATTTTAGAGTATAATTATAGAGGTTCAGGCGTGACTTGAAGTGCCTGCCTCGGTTTCGGAATAGCATCTGCTATGCCGTTTGCATTTAAAACTGAACTTACGCACACCGCAGATAATTTTTACGGCAAGTTTTGGAAACCTGCAAGCTGCGCTAAAAAATGAGGGGTAACAATGTCAGCAGCAAATTTGAAACAACGGATCCATAACGGAGAACTCGTCTATGGCGCTAACGTCTCTATGGCAGCATCTGCCGACGCGCTCGTCGCCAAAGTCGAAGATGGCTACGATTTTGTCGCCGTGGATAGCCAACATTCTCCATATAACGAGGATCGACTCGTCGCCTTCTGTAATATGGCGAATGAACTCGGTATTCTGGTCAACTTTCGGATTAAGCATACCCGAAACGCATATCTCATCGGCAACTACCTTGATTTAGGTCCCTCAGGTATCGAGGTGCCACAGGTCGAATTAGACGAAACCGTAAACGAAGCAGTCGCCGCTTTCTACTACCCGCAACAGGGGATTCGGAGTTGGGGCGGTGCCCCCCGAGTGAATTCCGAAGGCAAAGAACGGCTTGAGTACGCCGATTGGTGGAACGCCAACGGCATCCTCTGGATGCAAATTGAGTCCATAGAAGCCGTCACACATGCGCGATTTCTCGCGAAGCCGGGTGTTGACTGTCTCTCCTTCGGTCCTGCTGATTTGACATTCAGTATTGAGAGCCATCCAAATCATGCACTCCAAACCGTGGATGCTTGTGTGGAATACGTCGCAAGAGCTTTGGAGGGAACGACAACCGCTGTCTGCTTTAGGAACGGCAGTCCCAGCACCCGCCAAAAGTACGCCGACATGGGCGTTACCGTCTTTTTGGAATAGTAATGCTGAGTTACGGATTGGTAAGCACAGCAATAGCGGAAGACCGGGAGCGACTACTTGAGGGCATCCGACTGTTAGCAGGAATTGCCCACAAACACGGTATACCCATAACGTGGGCGGTTGATACAAAATCTGCACCAGTCGTCGCAAAGTTGCTCACAACATGGCATACAGAGAACGGTGACGCGCCTTTGTTGATGCTCGACATCAGGCAGATCTGGGAAACAAACTGGGAGGCGGAAAGAAACGCAAATCCGGGCGCCAGCACAGAAGCCATGGCATCGCATCTCGTCACGATGCGAGAGAAGTTGCCAGAACATATAATCAGGGAACGCGAAAGACTCGCGCGGGCAATGCCTTGGGCAGAACTTAACATCGCAGGGTCAGTCTTCAAAAATGATACGTTCCTACGGGCTCTTGAACAGACCGGGTTTCGAGGACTTTGGGGTTACCACTGGAATCAGCAGGATGTTGATGAGGCGGACCCGAACGTTCCGGAAATTGAGGTTGATGCCCGCGGAGGTTTTGGGTGTTTTTACCCGCTTGAGGTTTCAGCGTCTCTTAATGCCATTGTCGCGCGAGGCACCACTGATGACAATCTTTCACAATCATTTGAGAAGATTGTTGGTGTCCCCTACCATACCGCTAATCATCTCGCCGAAGACGCACATAATCTTCGTGCAGTGCTCTTAAACGGAACAGCGCAACAGCATTATGATGTCTATGTAGATAGCACAGCGTGGAATCAGTGGCTTGGTTATGTGGAACATATCGACCCGCTTACCGTTGCGCACCTCGGACAAGACGGATTGGAGCGACTGGATGCATACTTCGCACACGTCGTTGGTATTCAAGACACAAAACCGCAGCTCCTTGCTCAAATGGTTGACGATTACATAAAACATTGTCAAAAAACTGAACCGACAGCTGTGGTGGCAGCAAGTACAGAGATCCAAGAGGAAACTACGAAGCCGAAGTCTACGTTAAATATATTTTATTACGACGCGGCATGCGAATTCACTTTTGTTGAAGGTGCTATGGATCCCATTGAAATCAAAAACTATACTGGTGAACGGGTGTTACAATCCGAGGCGGATAAACCCGTCCTAACCGGTTTTCTACCGACGCGACACCGAACGCAGCTACATATCGCTATTGTGATAGAGTCAACGAGGACGATGCCTTATGGGATAGCAGTGTGGGGCGACCACGAAGGTTTACAATTAACCGAGTCTAACGTTGATGATGTCAGATGGATAGGAGAACATTCGCTTTTTATACGCCTCACATTACAATCCGGAAAGAACGAATTTAGCGTTAAACTGACAATTTAATCTTCTGATGATGGTGCACCACGACGACTTCTTTCATTGGTGAAGTCGTCGTTTTCGGGTTGTGAAGGAAGTGTCGAGGACACACGGTCTTGATAGCACCAAAAACGTAAGTCCAAATAACGTGCCGGGCTGGATTACGATGAGGATCGTCAAAATCCTAACCAGCCTGACCGAACCGCAAGGAAAATTAGGAATAAGGGTCGGCAGTCAGTAATCAGAGGACAGGGCTGCAAACCTCGTTTGCGAAGCCTGTAGCCCGTAATGAAATGGAGGGGTTTTTGCTTGGGTATTTCTTCAGAGATACGCAAAGGCACGCTAAGGTTTAGACTTGCCTGACCGAACCGCAAGGAAAATTAAAAATATGGAAAAAGTATTAGGGCTCAAGTGCCGTGAGTGTGGTGAGAAGTACCCCAAGGAACCTCTTCACGTTTGCGAATTCTGTTTCGGGCCCCTGGAAGTAGACTATAACTATGAAGAAATACAAAAATCTATTTCAAGGCATTCAATAGAAAACGGTCCAGAAAGCATGTGGCGTTATGCAGATCTCCTACCGGTGGATGGCGAGCCCACAGATGGCACCAACACTGGATTTACACCGCTTGTTCGAGCGAAGAATCTTGGAGACGCACTCGGGATCAAGGAACTCTATATCAAAGATGATACTGTCTGTCATCCGACGTTTTCCTTCAAAGATCGGGTGGTAGCTGTTGCCTTGAGCAAAGCAAAAGAATTCGATTTTGACACCGTTTCTTGTGCTTCCACGGGCAACCTCGCCAACGCTGTCGCCGCACACGCTGCCATCGCGAAACTGAATTGCTTCATTTTCATCCCCGCGGATCTCGAAATTGGTAAGGTCGTGGCATCCCTCGTTTATGGTCCTACAGTCGTCGGTATCACCGGTAATTATGACGATGTCAACCGACTCTGTAGTGAAATTGGCGGGGTCTATCCGTGGGCATTTGTTAATATCAACATCCGTCCCTTCTACGCTGAAGGCTCGAAAACCCTCTGCTTTGAATTGATTGAACAACTCGGTTGGAAGGCACCTGCGCATATTGTCGCACCTGCTGCCGGTGGTTCTCTCATCACAAAGATTGGCAAAGCTTTAAATGAATTCCACATTTTGGGATTAATAGATAAACCGAACACTAAAATCCATGTCGCCCAAGCCGAGGGTTGTGGACCCATCGTTAATACATATAAAGAGAATGGCGACTTTGTAAAACCTGTTAGACCCAACACAATCGCTAAATCCCTCGCTATTGGAAACCCCGCAGATGGCATCTATGCTGTTGATACTGTCCGGAATTCCGGTGGTGTCGGCGAGCACGCCACCGATATTGAGATCGTGGACGCAATCAAACTCCTCGCTTCCACGGAGGGTATCTTCACTGAAACCGCGGGTGGGGTCACACTCGCCGCCGCGAAAAAATTGGTAGAGAACGGGCACATCGGACCTGATGAACCTACAGTTCTCGCTATCACAGGCAACGGACTCAAAACCGTTGAGGCACTTGAGAACAAAACGGATACATCACATATCATTGCCCCGCAACTCAACGCTTTTCGGAAACTGATGACGGAAATTGATTAGGATCCAGTTGAAGATCGACGGGTAAAACAGACATTAGACTTCTTGCCTTTCCTATTCAAAGGTGCTTGGACTTTAACACACTGGTGACTTTCTATACGGAGGGATTAAAAGCATGAAGCAACAAGAAATCCACGAAGTTGAGCAGGGGATACGTCCGCCAGAAAGTGTCAAGATGACGTTGGAGGAATTTCTCGAGCATGATGTGGAGGGGTATGAATATGTTAAGGGAGAATTAGTACCAATGCCACCACCGTCGAGAGAGCATGGTGAAATTAGTGTCAATGTTATTCGATACTTGGACGCGTATGTGTATCAAAATAAACTGGGTCGTCTGTACACTGCAGAGACCACATTTCAGGTTGGGGAACGTGTAATGAAACCTGATGTCGCATTTGTTTCGACTGCACGGTTGACGGGCGACAAAACAAAAGGGTTTCCTATACCACCTGATCTAGCGGTTGAGGGCGTTTCTCCCTCAGATGTCCAATCTCGTGTTGTCGAGAAGACTCTCGCATATTTGAACGCCGGAACCCGTCTCGTCTGGGTGCTTGAGCCTGTTTCCCAAACCGTAACGGTATATCGTTCTGAGACGGATATTGAGATGCTCACGCGAGACGATATTCTCACCGGTGGGGATGTCGTCCCTGAGTTTTCCTGCTCAGTCGCGCATCTGTTTGAATAGTTCGCTCTATGTATTGTCCTAAAAAACTTAGCCGGAGACGGCAGCCTCTGGTTTCCGAAGGCGAAAAGCGGATTTTTAGAAATTGCCGTCCAATACCAATGTGTCCTGACCACCCCCGTTAGGGCTAAATTAAAAAATGGAAACGCTACAGGGCATACTTGAACGTATCGTCTATGAAAACTCTGATACCGGCTATACAGTCGGAAGGCTTTCGGCGCGCGACCATGCCGAACTCATCACTGTCGTCGGCAATTTGGCATCTATCAATCCAGGTGAGAGCCTTCTTCTGCAAGGTGAGTGGGTAGATAACCCCAAATACGGCAGACAGTTCCAAATCGAGAAGTATGAAACCATCCTCCCCGCAAATGTAGTCGGATTAAGAAAATATCTCGGTTCAGGTCTCATTAAAGGCATCGGTCCCAAGATGGCTGGACTCATCGTCCGTAAGTTCGGTATGGATACGATGGATGTCATTGAGAACGAGCCGGAAAAATTGGCACGCGTCCCCGGTATCGGACGGAAGCGAGTACAAATCATCAAGGAAGCGTGGGAAGCACAACGCGAAATAAAAAACGTCATGATCTTCCTGCAATCGCACGATGTTAGCACAGCGCACGCCGCAAAAATTTACAAAACCTACGGAAACGACGCAATCCTGATCGTTACAGAGGATCCATATCGTCTTGCCGATGACATTTACGGTATCGGGTTTGTAACGGCAGACACAATCGCACAGAAACTTGGCATCGATAAGGATGCTCCGCAACGGGTACAAGCGGGAATCAAATATGTTCTCAGCCAGAAGGCAGATGATGGACACGTCTTCCAACGCCGTGTCGAGCTTATTGAGGCGTGCCAAACCATGCTTGAGCAGGAACCAGAAGCGATTGCGCAAGGCATCTCTTCCCTCGTCGAAAAAGAGGAAATTATTAACCCCGGTTTTACTGACGTGACGAGTTCCGACGAACAGATCGGGGTGAGTGAACCACAGGATACGTACGAGATTAGCGATCAGCCGTCGGTTTCCGTCAGCAATGGAACTGGTGGGCAGGAAGGACAGAACGATGCGAACCCCAACCTTCCAGACTTCCAATCTTCCAATCTTCACCCCCCCGATAACCGACAACCGATAACTGATAACCACTCCGCTATCTACCTTGCCCCCTTTTACTACGCTGAACTCGGTGTCGCAAACCAATTTCTGAGACTCTTAGCGAGTCCAGGACAAAACGCTGTTCTGTTACCTCCTAACACGACGCTATTCCTCACGCAATTAGAGGACGAGATGGACCTCCGTTTCGCGCCACAACAACGCAAGGCGATCTATACCGCGATGACCACACCCGCTATGATCCTTACCGGCGGACCCGGCACCGGTAAAACAACGACTGTTGTCGGTATGATTCGCTTATTTGAAGCAGAAGGCAGACGCATCACCCTGACGGCACCCACCGGACGAGCAGCGAAACGTCTCAGTGAAACAACCGGTAGCGAAGCCAAAACCATTCATCGGCTCCTTGAATTCTCGCCGCAGAACAATGGATTTAAACGAAATCGACAGAACCCTTTGGACACAGATGTCGTCATTGTTGATGAAACATCTATGGTGGACCTCGTCTTAATGAATCGTCTGATGCAGGCAATCCGTCCGACGACGACTGTCATCCTCATTGGGGACACCGATCAGCTTCCCTCTGTCGGCGCGGGCAATGTCCTCAGAGAACTCATTGATTCCCATAAGATACCCGTCATCCAACTCACCGAGATATTCCGCCAAGCGCAGGAGAGTATGATCGTCACAAATGCCCATCGCATTAACAAGGGCGATTTTCCAGAACTCACGGGCGACACAGACAGGAACTTTTTTTTCATCGAGGAGGAAGATCCCGAAGCAATTACCGAATTAATATGTTCCGTTATTGCCGATCGATTACCGCAGCACTACGATTACCATCCGATGGACGATATCCAACTCCTATGCCCCATGCGGCGTGGAACACTCGGCACTGAAAACCTCAACAAGCGCCTCCAGGAGGTGTTGAACCCGGAATATGCTGCTCCAGTATCCCACCCCTTAGAAAAATCGAGGTTCGGAGTTCAGGCTTACAGACAGGTCCCCCGTAGGGGCGAAGTCACCTCCCCCACATCTCAAACCGCAGGTGGGTTCCGCGTCGGTGATAAGGTGATGCAAGTCCGCAACAACTACGACTATGACGTGTTTAACGGCGACATTGGGAGGGTTGTCGCGATTGAGCATGTTGATAAAAAGGTGTACATCCAGTTCCCTGATAAACAGGTCGCTTACGATACAGCGGACCTCGGTGAGCTTGTTTTGGCTTACGCCACGACTATCCATAAGGCACAGGGCAGCGAGTATCCCGTTGTTGTTATCCCCTTACACACGCAACACTATCTCATGTTACAGCGGAATCTGCTTTACACCGGCATCACCCGTGCGAAGGAGCGCGTCGTAATAGTCGGGACCAAACGAGCCCTCGGTATCTGTATCCGCAACAATCAAGTCATGGAACGCAATAGCTACCTCGCCGAACGGCTTCAAGAGCGAGGAGATGTAAATTAACTGAGGACGACAAGCACATCCACCTTCTCGCTGGGAGGTTAGAAACCTCGCCTCATTCAAACCAAGGTAGGTCTGGTTTCCAACCGCACCGGTTCAGAAAAAGATAAATTTCCTATTTCACTAATATGAGTTTCTTGGGGACAATTGGATGTTTCAATGCTATAATCTATCTATGAGATAGACTATGGTAATTACGCTTGCAATTTCTCGTTTTAGCAGGTGTACGAGATTCTTAAAACAGCCTGCCACTTGTAGAGCAGGTTTAATTAAAGGAGCAAGAATATGAAGCGAATTACGGTATTTCTCATTGGTTTATTACTATTACTCTTCACACAACCCCTCGTACATGCCGAGATCACGTTGCCGCGTATCATCGGAAGTAACATGGTGCTACAACGCGATATGCAAGTCCCCATCTGGGGATGGGCATCCGCAGGCGAGGAAATCATGATAAGTCTCAGCACTGAAAATGAAAGTGCTGACCCACTTTTTTCAACCACTGCGATTGCCGATGCCGAAGGCAACTGGCGACTCAAGCTTGATGCAATGGAAGCCGGTGGTCCCTATACGCTTCGCGTTATTGGAAGTAATACCCTTGAATTGACGAACATTCTTTTCGGGGAAGTCTGGGTCTGCTCCGGACAGTCAAATATGGAGTGGTCTGTCCGTGCCTCAAAAGACAGCGATGCAGAAATCGCTGCGGCAGACTATCCAACAATCCGGCTGTTTGACATTCCGCATAGACCTTCGGGACTGCTCCAGCAAGATGTAGAAGCTGATTGGCATGAAACCACCCCAAAAACAATCGAGAATTTCTCCGCTGTTGCTTACTATTTTGGGAGAAAACTCTACAAAAATCTCAATGTCCCGATTGGATTAATAAGTACCAATTGGGGTGGCACCCGTATTGAACCGTGGACACCGCCGGTCGGTTTCGCCAGCGTTCCTGCTCTTGAATCCATATCCAAAGAGATTCAGGAAGCGGACACAAGTTACCGCGAGCAACTTCCGCAAAAGATGAAAGAGATTGAAGCGTGGATAGCGGAAACGCGGAAGGCATTAGAGACCGATGCTCGTCTTACGCAGATACCTGACAATAGACACGCTTTAAGGCATCACGCCAGACCAACCGGACTCTACAACGGCATGGTGTATCCGATCGTCCCTTACGCTCTCCGTGGCGCGCTCTGGTATCAAGGCGAGTCTAACCTTCAGGACGGAATGCTCTACCATGAAAAGATGAAGGCTCTCATCAATGGGTGGCGCGAGGTATGGGGACAGGGCGATTTCCCCTTCTATTTCGTGCAACTTGCTCCGTTTAACTACGGTTGGGGAGCCAGCCCATTTTCTCTACCGGCAATTTGGGAAGCACAAACTGCGACGTTATCCGTACCGCATACCGGCATGGCTGTAACAACAGATGTCGGTAACCTCAAGGATATACATCCTCGAAACAAGCAGGAAGTCGGTAGAAGGCTGGCATTGTGGGCACTGGCGAAAACGTACGACAGAGACGACGTGACCTACTCCGGTCCGCTTTACAAGTCGATGGCGGTAGAAGGGAACACAATCCAGCTGAGTTTTGACTCTGTCGGTAGCGGCTTGATGGCACGAGATGGACAACCGCTGACATGGTTTGAAATCGCAGGCGA
>JAPOOP010000031.1 GCA_026713385.1 Candidatus Poribacteria bacterium
ATTTTCAAAAATGCATTTGGCATTGTCTTCTTTGACGAGGGACAGGTTTGGAGTGTGTCTGGTCCAGCATATACGTTCGATCCCAAAGGGAGTATCGGCATCGGTCTACAGTTTGGAGAAGATAATTCTGTTGTTGTCGTCAACGTTCCGGGTATACATTCTGGAAGAAATGATTCTGTTTTCAGAGTTAACGTCGCAAAAGCCTTTGAATCTGGCACAGGTATCCAAGTTACGACGGTTTGGTCCAAAAGTTTTTAGTCTAAATCCTTACTTTCATTTTGAACCTGCCCTTGGACATCCGAATCTGGTTTAAGAGTGGATTTAATTCCCTCCATATGTTACACTCTAAGTCAGGGATTCAGGAATAAATATTACCCAGATGTTGAAACCTACCTTCAAACCGGAAAAATATGCGAACCATCCAGTTGTTGGCTACTTTCATCGTGATGTCCGTATCTGTTATCCTGCCGAATTCGGAAGGTGATTCGGACAGATTCACCTTCGTTCGTCTACAGTATGGCGGTCAACTCACGAGACGCAGCAGTTGGCGAGTGGATTGGCCCGCCTCCGACCGGAACTTTATCTGGCAACTCCGCAAACAGACGAATATTGATGCCGATCCCCGTGAAAAGATTATTAAAGTTGGTGAGACAGAACTATTTGAATATCCGTTTTCTTACATGTTGGAGGTCGGAAGTCTCAGGTTGAACCGAAGAGAGGCAGAGAACCTACGTGAATATCTCTTACGCGGCGGTTTTATCTTCGTTGACGATTTCCACGGGGAACGCGAATGGGAACGGTTTTACACGGAATTCAAGAAAATCTTTCCAGAACGAGAACCGGTGGATATCCCCATATCCCATCCGATTTTCCGATGCTTCTTCAAAATCGAAGAACTCGTCCAGATTCCTGGGCTTCGCTCGCTTTTTAGTGGACGCACGTATGAAAGATACGATGGTTATCCTGCATACTGTCGCGGCGTCTATGACGACAATGGCAGGCTTATGATGATGATCAACTTCAATACCGACCTCGGAGACGCATGGGAGCATGCCGCTGAGGATTTCTATCCGCGAGAGTATTCAAATGCCGCATTACAGATGGGTATCAATGCGGTGGTCTATGCACTCACACATTAATTCTTCAAAACTACAGGCACACTGATATTCAAAAACCTTTTGGTAATCAGGTTTGGACATGTTATAATTGATTTATGATAAACTTTTAGCGGGTAAAACGCTTTAATGCTCGCAAAATGGAGAAGCATATATGCTCAGTCATAAACAGAAGTTAGAGTTTTATAGAAACGGCTATATCTCTGTCCCCGGGGTTGTACCGCAACTAATGGTGGACGCGGCACGGCAGGCAATTAATCACTCTATCGGTGCTGTTGGTATGAACGAAGGGGACTTAGAACGCTACCGTGCGCAATCCTACTGCGGCGAAATTCGTGAAGCCCCTGAGATCGTCGATCTCTTCAGTAAAACGCCTATACTCCGACTTTCGGAGTCGTTAATGGGTGAAGGGAACGTTCAAATTCCGAACTCAGGACAGATCGCATTGCGTTTTCCGGGTCCGTTGCGCGTGGATCCAAATGAGCCACACGGACACCTTGATGGGTTAGGGAGCGGTAAAAATGGAATGGCAAAAGGGGTTTATCGACGTGGATTTACTGCACTCGCTGTGATTTATCTCGCGGATGTGCCGGAACCGTATAGCGGAAACTTCACTGTTTGGCCCAAATCGCATAGTTTCTTCGCTGACTATTTCAAAAAGGAAGGACATGAGATGTTGGCAAACGGGATGCCGAAACCGGAACTACCTGAAGGACCAACGCAGATAGTTGGTAAAGCAGGGGATGTAATCCTGACACACCACCAGATCGTTCACACGGCGGCACCCAACGCGGCGGCTGATATTCGCTACGCTGTTATTTTTCGCCTACGTCACGTTGATTGTGAGAAAAACGGTTATGATGCCTACACCAATATTTGGAA
>JAPOOP010000030.1 GCA_026713385.1 Candidatus Poribacteria bacterium
ACAGGTGTGGGGACCCGCTTTCCCAGACAATTCCATAAACTACTACGAAACAGATACACAGATGCTTGAAAGTGAAAATTTAGACATCGTTGCTGTCTGTGTGCGCGGACCACATCATTTTCAGGTAATGCAGAACGTCCTAAGGGCGGACATCAAAGCCATTTTCCTCGAAAAACCCGCTGGATGTTCCCTCGAAGAGGTCGATACGATGACCGCAGGGGCTGACGCGAAAGGAATTCCGATTGTCGTGGATTACACCAGGCATTGGGCACCACACCTCATACGTCTCCAATCGCTTATCAAGGACGGACTCATCGGCGAGGTGGAAACCGTTATCGGTTATTGTGGTGGTGGTGTGCTTTCCTTCGCTATCCACACGACGGACATGATTTGCCAGTTCGCTGGCTATGATCCGGTTGCTGTCACTGGATTCGTTTCTGGCGGCGGAGATGTACCAACACCTTATGAACCTGAACCGGCGATTGTGGGTTCAACGATCCAATTTGAAAGCGGTGTTATCGGTTTCCATGTCGGAAACCATGGCACACGGGGTGGATTCTCGGTGGATGTCCTCGGCAGTGAAGGCAGCGTTCAGGCAGGTTTTTATAGCGACACCACTGTGCATAAAGCCGGGAAGTTAGTTGATAACGCAACCCTCGATCTTCCTGAAAACGCTGGTCCGTTCAATGTCGCATATAAACAGATTACCGATTACTTAGACGGTGGACCCTTGCCGGATTGTGCGCGTGACCATTATACGGCTGTCAATGAAATCGGCTTCGCTACCATTGAAAGCGGTATCACCGGGCAGACGGTCCAATTCCCGTGCCAGAATAGGACGCGACTCATTTTCGCAAACGGCTAATACGAGGTTTCTATGGCACCTTTGCGTCAACTTGATCCGCTATCTCGATTCTTTATGAAGTTTTACCGCGGTAAGCGGTATAAGGAATCGCCTCACACACCGCTGCGCGTGCCGTTGAATGAATGTAGCATCGCGCTCATTACAACCGCCGGTTTTTTGCTCGATGGACAGAACCCCTTTGGGAACGGAGATTGTTCCTACCGAGAGATCCCAAATTCCGTTCAGACACAAGCACTCATAAATGGGCATAAAAGTGCCGCTTACGATGAACGGGGTCTCGAAACAGATCCGAACCTTGCGTTCCCACTTGATAGATTCAGAGAGTTAGAAGCCGAAGGCAAAATCGATTCGCTCAATCACAGACACTTCAGTTTTATGGGATCCATTACAAAACCGCAACCTCTCATTACGCAAACCGCACCTGAAGTCGCACAGATGCTTAAAACTGATGGTGTGGACATCGCTTTCTTAACCCCTGTTTGACCGATGTGCAATCAATCCGTCGGATTGATACAACGTGCTGTTGAAGATGTGGGAATTTCCACGGTTTCAATTACCCTTATTGAGGAGATTACGAGGAAAGTAAAACCGCCGCGGGCCTTGCTTGTTCCGTATGGTTTTGGACATCCGCTCGGTGAACCTGACAACCCAGAATTGCAGCATGCACTCATCGCGGAGGCACTCGCACTCTTAACGGACGAGACCCCACCTCCTATCCTCAAAAGTAGTAGGCAAACGCCGAAGGAGAAAATACATGGATAAGATTAGAGTCGGAATTATCGGATGTGGCGGCATTTTCCGAAATCTCCACGCGCCCTATTACCAAGAACCGACGCGACGCGCAGACATCGTCGCAATCGCAGACATCAACGAAGCATCCGCAAACGAGCAAGCAGACCAGTTCGGTGCCGATGCCTACACAGACTACCGCGCGCTCCTTGACAGGCAGGATATAGATGCAGTCGATGTTTGCGCCCATCCGCGTCCACATCTCGAAATCACCCGCGCTGCCGCTGCTGCTGGCAAACACATCTTGATGGAGAAACCGATGTGTTGTAACGTCGCGGAAGGTGAAGCAATGGTCGCCGCCGCTGAAGAAGCAGGTGTCCTCCTGATGGTCGCCTATATGATGCGGTTCAGTCCGGGTTACATGAAACTGAAATCCTTATTGGACGATGGCACACTCGGCACACTGCAAATGGCGTATTCCAATCAGGTCGGCTGGTTTTCACCGGAACGACATCCATGGCTCTTTGTGAAGGCAGAATCGGGCGGGATGTTGGTGGAACAAGCGATTCACGAACTCGATATCTGGTTGTGGTTATACGGTCCCGCCTCTACTGTCTACGGGTTCACGAGTCATGTTCCGCTCGGTGGTACCTACCCACCCGCCGAGCAAGCCGTGGAGAACAATGCCGTGCTGACCGTGCATTTCAAGAACGGGGGTGTCGGTATGATGATGAAGAGTTGGGCATCTGAGATTCGGAACAGCGGTAACGGTCTCGTCACCAGCAAAGGTTCCGCGACGTTGATTCAGAATGGACTCCGCTGGAAAACACACAACATGGCAGAGGCAGAAGAATTCACTGCGCCTGTGCCAGATGATAATACCTACCGCAACATGCCAGAGGAACGACGGCAGCAGCGGTATTGGGGGGTAGCAGCGAAAGGAACGAGCATTGATCATTGGCTCCAATGCATCGCGGGTGAAGCGGAACCGACAACCCACGGACGCATCGGCAGAGACGGTATCGAGTTGGCAGAGGCAACCTACCGTTCCTCCCAAAT
>JAPOOP010000102.1 GCA_026713385.1 Candidatus Poribacteria bacterium
GAGTAAAGAAGCAATCCCGATGACCGAAAAATAGATGACGAACCGCATTGCGGGCCACCATCCGAGTGTATGCCACGGTTTTTCGGTGAAGACGGTGTAGATATTGTAAATAAGTGGAATCTCTGGCACTCTCGGAAAGTGCGCATGCAACCCGTTGATAAGGTGCAATACCACTGGTAGTGCCATTCCTGCCCACAGGAGTCTGCTTTTGAAAAAGGTGTTGAGCAGTGTACCGCGTGCCGGTTCAGCAGCGAGCTGCACCGGAATCTGGATTAAAGGGAACGAAAACCTTTCGCGTTCTACCCATTGCTTTCGGAGGATTGTAGAAAGACAGAGCGTTGCAAAATAGAAGACAAGGACAAAAAGGCCCCAGACGAGTAACGGCTTGAGCCAGAACAGCCATGGAACACTTTCACCGGGAGAAATCCCTTCATAGAAGTCTGTTACTGCATGGGGTTCCGTGACAACGAGCCATTCTGGGACGTGCGGATGGAGTGTTTCTGACCAATCATTTTCTGTTGTCGCAAAGTACTGTAGTGCGACAAGCGAGGGAAGTAGGAACTGCAACAACCCCATTGACGGAATGCCGACTGCGACGATTAACATCATCCAGACAACGGTTAATTCAAGCGCGGAGAAGGCGAAACGCCCATTTCGCATCAACTTACGCAACGGCACATTGACGAGAAATACCAGAATAAGAAGCCCAAAGATTGAACCAACAGGGAGGTGATTGCCTGCGATCTTGGTATTTTGTAGGAAATAGTTATTGTAGGGTGTGATTGCACACATTACCCCTATCAAAAGCAGTCCTACGAGAATGGCAGGGAATCGGATTTTTTGGTTTTTGTAAGGGCTGGGTAACCCAGCCCTTACCGAATTCGCTCCGATTTTTCCGTTCTCAAAATCGGGTTTTTGACGCATATTTAGCAACATCGGGGGTAATTACGGTGTCTCGACTTCATGAATAATGGCTTTAGCAACACATTTCGACCAGCAGCCAAGCGTATATGTGTCTCCATTCTGATGATTGTTAATTCCAAACCTTGCTCTTAAAGCACTATCAGCCTTCGTCTCTCACTGAAGGACGATAGAGACAGGTTTCCGCATCAACAACACGCCCATCAGAGAGTGTGTACTGGTTCGGGGTGCCTTTACCCCACGGCTCTTTGAAATCTCGGCTTCGCTCTCCATCTGAGGCTATTTGTTGTCTAACAGACTCCCATGAGAATCCGTCCATGAGCTGTTCATGTAGGGACGCTTCCAGTTCTTGGGACGCCGCCTGACCTGCAAGATTCTCAAATTCATTCGGGTCTGTTTCTAAATCAAAGAGAATGGACTCATCTTCAGGGAAAGCGACATATTTATAGCGAGGCGTTCGGAGCATACGCATTGGTCCCGTGGTCTGGTTTGACCAGTATTCGGTGATTGCAGTATTACGCCACCCTTCAGCGTTACCCGACATAAGATCTGTCAGATCTGCGCCATCTAAATCTTCAGGGATAGGGACATCGGCTCTGGCACATAGTGTTGGGAAGAGATCGTTCAATTCGACAGGTGCAGTCACTCGCGCTCCGTGTGACTGTGACAGATGTCTGTCCCATACGATGAGAGGCACCCGTGCGGCGGCTTCATAGTAACTCGATTTCCACCATTGCCCGTGTTCTCCTGCCATTTCACCGTGATCGGTCGTATAAACGATGATGGTGTTATCCAATAAACCGTCCTGTTCTAAAAGCGTGAGCAGGTCTCCGATGGTCTCATCAAGGAATTCACAACAGGCGTAGTACGCCGCTCGCGCTTTTCGAGCTTCTTCGGGTGGGATTTCATCGGTTTTGAAGTTGTCCCGTAAACCTTTCGCGAACCGGTGTGTCTGCTCCAAGTGCCCTTCTGGAACGTTGGGCATATCCACATTATCGGCCCAATACTTATCGAAGAGTCGTTTGGGGGCTGTGAGCGGGAAATGTGGACGGCTATAACTTGCCAGCAGGAACCACGGTTGTTCCGATGGTTGCGATCTTAAGTATTCAAGTGTTTCTGTATTGATAACCCGTTCTTGTAGCATACTGGTCGGGATTTCAGTAATTCCAGCGAGTCGCGTTCGTGGTCGCGTACCAGATGGCGTCTCCAACGGATCAGTTTGGTGGCCAGCATATCCGCGTAAGTCACCGTAGGGTCGAGACTGGAAACCGTTGTTCTGCTCTTTCCCACCGAAGTGCATCTTCCCAACAAGTGCAGTCGCATAACCGTGCTGTGAAAAATGCGCAGGCATCGTGAGATGTTCAGGAAACAGGATAGACCCATTATTCCACGCCGAACATCGGTGTGCGTGTTTCCCAGTTAACATACACATCCGGGAGGGGGTGCAGAGCGGTACTTGGCAGTA
>JAPOOP010000472.1 GCA_026713385.1 Candidatus Poribacteria bacterium
CCCAAGAAAATCATCAGGTTGCCTTCACTTGTAAAAAGGTTGGCACTTTGCCCTTTGACCCCGATGAAGAAGAGGATAAGCGGATAGAGCGTCAGGTTGATGAGGCTATTGATAGCTGTTGATACCGCAGAACTAAAGACAAGTGTATTGCCAGCCATCTCTTCAAGCCGTGCTTTAAACTTCGCTGAAAAGGCACCGAGAAGCGGTTGTAAGAGCATTGCAAGGATATTGTATGGTGCGCGAAGACTTGAGTCTGGGACCTCCGGTATTTGCACAAATTCTTCCGGTATACCTTGTTGCTTTCCTTGTTTAGTTTTTCCTGTTTCATCGGTTCCTTCATCCGCGGTTTCAGGTTTAACGAAGGTCTCAAAAAATTTACGGTTTATCTCAATAAACGGTTCCCATTCGCTGGGGACATCACTTTGCATGGAGATCGCGTCAACGGGACACGCAGGTTCGCATGCTGCACAGTCGATACATTCATCTGGATTGATGTAAAGCTGATTTTCGCCTTCGGTGGTGTGTATACAGTCAACCGGGCAGACGTCAACGCATGCAGTGTCCATTACATCAACACACGGTTCGCAAATAATGTAAGCCATTTTCCCCTCCTTTTTGGTGTTTCACTGTTAAGTATACCACAATTAAGTGCTTGTGGCAAGGATTTTTAACTATTATAATCTGGGCATCGCTCCAAATGTAAAGCATTCTCGCTGCGAAGCCAAATTATGCCATTTAAGGCATAATTTCCTACCGCGATGGTTCTTGGTTAAGTCGTGACTGGATAGAGAACTGTTTAGTTGTAAAAAAGAGGAAAGAGATATTTCCGTTTTTCACGGTTTGACAAACGGGGTAATGATGACTATAATGCAGGAGAGACTAAAAGATACAGAGGTATCAGATGATTAAAAAACCTGAAGATTTTATTGTCGAGGAACTACCACTTTATGAGCCTACTGGGACGGGGACACATACCTTTTTTGCGATTCGGAAACGGAACCTCAGCACCTTGGAAACAATTAACCGAATTGCACAGGATTTGCAGGTACATACCCAGAAGTTCGGTTACGCTGGTTTGAAGGATAAGAAAGCTGTCACAACACAAGTGCTATCTGTCGAAGGGGTGTTGCCAGAGCGGATTTTGAAAATTGAGCAACCGGATATTGAGGTGCTTTGGGCAGAACAGCATCCGCATAAATTACGGATAGGACACCTTCGAGGCAACCGTTTTGAGATAACCGTACACGATGTTCCTCACGATACGCTGCCTTGTGTCAAAGCAGTAATGGATCGGCTAGCAACTGAAGGTGTACCGAATCGCTTCGGGGCACAGCGCTTTGGGAATAAAAACGATTCACATCTGATTGGCAAAGCGTTGGTGAAAGCGGATTGGGATGCGGTGTTGCGTTATATGCTGACAGATGACGCACTACAGGTCGATGATGTGGCGCGCCGTATGCAACGAGAATTAACAAAAAGGTCTCCCCAAAAGGTCGTTATGTGTATTCCGCATCGGCTACGTAAGTTGTTTTTGTCAGCGTATCAGGCGTCCCTTTTTAACTGCGTCTTGGAAAAACGGTTTCCATATTTAGGGAAACTTCTTGAAGGTGATATCGCTGTAAAACACGACAACGGTGCCCCTTTTCTTGTTGCGGATGCTACTGTTGAGCAACCGCGGGCAGATGCATTTGAAATTAGCCCTTCGGGTCCGATTTTCGGATATAAGATGCGCCTGCCAACTGGCGACGCGCTTGCGCTGGAGACATCGCTCCTTGCAGATGAGGAGGTTCGATTTGAAGCCTTTCGTAAGGTGGTAGGTATCCGTTTACCGGGGACGCGTAGACCTTTCCGAATGCCGATGCAATTGCATGAAGTGTCGGAAACGGTCAATAGTGCGGGAGTCCGTCTCAGTTTTACGCTACCTGCGGGTGGGTATGCGACGGTCGTATTGGAAGAAGTTATGTCTAATATACAGGTTCTGTAAATGGTAAGTGCGGTTTCCGAGTCGCGTTAGATAGTGGAGTCTTCAATCTGCTGGCACGGTTCGCTTGGATTTGCGGTATCTAAGATATGTCCACGCCCCGGATGCCAATAGGACTACCAGCAACACAATCAAGCCGATATTCAAGAGGTAGCGTCCACGATCCAGTTGCCATAGTCGCTGACTTGCGAGTTTAGCGGCGGAACTCCCTTTTTCTGCTTTTGTTTTCACCTCTTCCCAATACTTTTTTGCGAGTGCAGGCTGGCCACGCTGCTCCGCGAGTTTTGCTGTAACGATGAGATAGGTGACATCCTGAACGTCTTGTTTTTCTACGGCATCAGCGAAGGAGGTGAGCAGTAGAACTGTTAGGTCAGGGGACATTTGCGGAAAGTCTCTTGTGATTTCAATTCCATTCTGAAAAGCCGTAACAGCCCCTTGATGGTTATGCCGGTCGAATTCGATTTGTGCGACTTCAAACCATGTTCGTTGAATAAGCTGCAGGGGTTGTGTTATGTCGGTATAGCCATCAAATGTAAAAGTTGCCGAGCCGTAATTCAGGTCAGCTTGTTTCACGTAGAGTGTGTAAGTTTCACCAAGCGTCAGTAAATTAGAATCTTCCCACTCGTCGAAACGGTAGATTCCATCCGCTTCCACGACTTGTTGATATGCCGTTCCATCAATCCAGACAACAGATCCAGTAGGTGGCGTATCCGACACACCTATAACGGTGCCATGAATAGCAATAGGCTCAAGTGCCCAACCGATGTGGACGGATTCTCCAAATTCTAACTGCAGTTCAGCGGTTTTGGGCGGTGGGCTGATGTACCCCGCTTTCTTTACGGTTACAGTGGAGGTGCCTTGTTGCAGATTTTCTGTGATGAGTTTCGGTGTGCTTCCAACCTCTGCGTCATTGATGAAAATATCTGCGCCTTCGGGAAATGTTGTGATCTTAAGCGCGGGACTGAGTTTAAGCAGTGCCGCTTCGACATCACCCGTTGGTGCAAGAATTCCCTCCACAAAATCGGGATTGGCTCGCAACAGTTCGTAACTTTCTATAATGCTGAGCTGCCGATTATCGTTTGTATCGGTTGTATCTACCGTAAGGGTATCGTGGAGTTGTTGAAGGAGGACTGTATTGTCTGCGTTCTCTGCTGATTGAATCGCATTGAGTGCAGCGGTGCCGAGTATCTCGCGATTCGCATAGTAGGCGTTTAGGTTTGTGTCCTCTGTGTAGCCATCGACAATAACAACCGTGTGCTTTCTTTCTGTCTCTCTGAACCAGTCATTAAGGGTTGCATCTTGGATTCCTTGTTCGTCTCCTTGTGTCAGCAGGTGCATGGCGTTCATGCCTCTCGGTTTGGTAACCATCCCGTGATATAGAAAAATGAGGGTATCCTGAACAGCGGTTTGCCTCCCAACTTCTTGAATCATGGCGTGGATCTCTTCAGATGTGGCACTGTTGCCTTCAATATGGTGGATCTGCTCACTCGGTACATTTCCGCGTATCGTTAGGAGTTCAATCAGTGAGTTCACCCGTTCGTGGGCGCGTGCTTCCGGTGTCGCGTCCACAATTAGC
>JAPOOP010000045.1 GCA_026713385.1 Candidatus Poribacteria bacterium
GAGTGCTTGAAAGAAGATGGGTAATATGGAATGCGTCTCATCATCATCCGCACTAAATATCACCACGTTGCTTGGTGGATGTGTATAATGTTCTGCTAAGAACGGATCGTAGACAAAAATCGCAAGATGTGGATTGGCACGAGCAAATGCAGAAATCAGTTTCACAGCATAATTGGGTTCAAATCCAGAAATAAACCCTACCACGGGTTGTTGTGCAAATATCGGTTTTTCAAAAAGTGCGGCGGTATGTTGTTTTGCCAAGGGCTTGCCTATCGGTTCACCGACGTTGATACCGTTCGGAACAACACGGACATTTCCTCCCGGAACACCACACTCCCTGAGCCACTCCTTTACCCACGATGCTCTGACGACTAATGTATCTTTTACGTTTTGGAAAGCGCAAACATTCAGAAGTGTTTCAAGTGTTGAACCTTGCAATTTCTGGATATCTTCTATACAGTGAACGATCGGCACATCCGGAATCTGATAGTATAACAGGTCATCCATCAAGAATTGGGAGAGGAGTAAGATACCGTCATATCCATCCATCGCATACCAGGGTGGACTGAAGGCATCACTCTCCTCCACCGCTATATTCCGAATCTGGATCTCCCCCAAACCTTGGAGGTCCTCCGGTTTCAGATCTGTCTTTCCTGCTTCGGTAAAGGTGAGCGTCTCTAAGTCCGCAGCTTTTGCTAAGTGTATCAAAAGTTGGTAGCGATTTAGATTTGTTACGTAGTCCAGCGATGTTTTCTCTTTCGTGAAGTGAAAAGGTACCAACAACTTCGGCTTCCGATTCTCCTGTTTCCAACTGTTGGGGGTTTGCTCCGTCGCTTCATCTATTGGACTTAAAAGAGAGCCTCGCTGCCCAAGACGTTCCAAGCGTTCAATTCCGTCAAAAATAGAGGTTATTTTATATTTTTCCCTGAGTCCTTCAACAATCTGATACTGGCTCTGTGCCCCATAGCGAGCCAGAATCTCCCATTCCACATCATTGACCTGAATGATGTCGTTCGTCTCAAGGTCTGCAACATATTTGTGACCGTCCTGTTCAAATTTATGGTGACGCTTCAAGCGATAGCGCGCGTGAAATTCCATAGTGTATTCCCTTCTGTTATTTATCGTAGAACTTAGAATTAAAAATACATTTTAACAATATCAGAGTGCCTCTGTCGTCCGGGGTTTTTGCTTGGTGTTCTTCAAGATCCCTTCGCCTGCTGAAGAGTGTCTCATTAATTCTTAGACTTACTATGAGCCAAGTTGCCACTGACGAGTTTTGAACATTTTAAGAGGATTGTTCAGGTGCTTCTCCACCCCGTAGGGGTGCTATGTCTATAGAAAACGGCGTATTTAAGCAACCGCACCCCGTAGGGGTGCTATGTCTATAGATAGGTGGCTTAGGTTATTTAAGCGGTTGCTTGGATTAAGCCACGCACCCTTTTGAGAATCGCCTTCGCTTCCGTTTCATCTTCAATGAATCCAGCAAGGAGTACTTCTGCTTCTCTTACAGTATGGTTTTTCAGGAGCGTCATCACGAGCCCTTCTTCAACATGCTGAGAATAGAGGACATCTCCCATCAGAGAGCGTTCATAGTGCTTGTTCATACCCAATAGAATGGATTTATATTTCAGATGCCGTTGCTCCGGATTCGATGCTTCAATTTCAGAGGCAAAGACATTCAAGAGTCCGTTTGGGCTAACGAGTTGTCTTTTTTGATGAAGTTCCTCAAAGAACTGGATAATGCGGCGTGCGGTTTTGTCCCATGTAAACGACAACGCACGTGCTCTCGCTTTTTGGGAAAGTGCTTCCCGCATTTCATCATCGTTCAATAGCAGGTTAATCTTCTCTGAGAAGTCTACTGGCGATGGATAACTCACGAGGGTTCCTATATCGCGATCAAAATTATCAGCGTCGGCAATCAAACCTGCATCTCCAACGACTGAAGGCACTCCATCAAAGTCGGGAACGATAGGCGGCACCCCACACGCCATTGCTTCAAGCACTGTCAACCCGAACGTCTCCTCACCCGACATTGATAGAAAACAGTAGACATCAAAAGCGTTGTAGACAAGTGGTAATTTCTCACGCGGATGGAACCCAGCATAAACGAGATTCTCAGGAAGTTCCCTTGATTCATACCTTCCGAAATGCGGTCCTGCGATCAAAAATAGTAGATGTGGATTTAGTTCAGCCAGTTTTAAGTAGACGGATGCCCCTTTTTCAGACTGCACTCGCGAGAGATAACCGACTGTCGGCGTTGTCAGAATGCGTTCATCTCCAACCTCCCCAGCGAGTTCTCTTTTCGCCTTTTCTTTCTCCATTGGACAGAACAACGCTGAATCTACCCCGTTGGGTAAGGTGTTAAAGAAGCTGGTATCCCAGACGTAATCTGCATAGAATTCACGAACGTAATCCGATGGCGCGGTGAATGCATCAAAATCTCGCATCGCCGCGTAATGCCGCAGCATGGAATTGAGTGCCTTTCCACCGTGTCCACGTGGGGCATGGCATTGCACAAGCATCGGTGGCAGTTCTGTATACTGATAAAGCGGTAGGAGCCACGTTTCGTGGTCGCGATGTAGCGTGAGAATGCCGAAATAGGTTTCGTTGATACTTCGGCTCAGTCTGCCGAAGTCAGCCACACTGATATCGACTTCATAGACGTTATCGGCTAATTTTCGATTTTGGGTGCCAGCAAAGTGGATATCTACGTATTTAGTGAGGTGTTGAAACATGTACGAGAGTGCCATGTTGGTTCCCGCATACAACGTTTCAATATCAAAAAACGAATCTACAGAAATTCCCGGTATTGCAACAAGCAACTTTCGGCGTTCACTTTCTAACGCAAGGGTTTCTGTGAAATTTTCACCCCGATTGAATAGCAAGCCTTCCTTGCCGAGTTCCTCGAATCTCTCAAATGCCTCAAGAATGTCGTCCTCTATATAAGAGATCTTTAGTGTTTGGACGATTTCCTCGTTCGTTTGTGTCTCTGCAAGTTCTAAAATGTCCGCCATCACGGTAGAAATCTCAACGACGCGTACTTTCTCAATGTCTGCGGCATAAAGGACACCATCCGCCTCAAAGAGATGCAGTTGGTGCAAAGTTTTTGGAAAATCAAACAATATTTCTTTTTACCTTTCCGTTGTAATTAAAACTTCTGAACTGAACTATTAAAGACACATTTTTTGTCTAAAAACGTGCATAATCTGAAAAAAATGAAAATTTTATCTAAAAATTGCTTGATAACAGCGAAAAAAAAGAAAAAATTCAAATTTTTCTGTGATGATGCACGTTTTTCCTCAGAAATTGTGTCTTTAAGGGCAAGTCAGTAGACAAAGTGTTTTTACTTCATTCAACCGAAAAAAGATTATCGCTATTGGGCTTAGGAAATGTTTCTCCCGAATGAACGA
>JAPOOP010000029.1 GCA_026713385.1 Candidatus Poribacteria bacterium
CCTGCCGTCTCTACCGCTACCGGAAATTCTGTGGTCACTGAACCGCCAAGTACTCTTGCTTCGACTGTCGCAGCAACATCTGGAACGAGCGAAACATCTACACTACCCCCTATTGTTTCCAAATCCAGTAGTAAGTTTTGACTTGAAACTGCGTCTTGGAGTCGGCAGTGAATAGAACCGCCACTCGTTTTCGCGAGGACGGGTCCATCGTTCTCTACTTCTATACTTCCACCAGCAGTTTTCACGTCTGTTCCGCCTTTGCAGCGGCGTAGGATAACATTGCCGCCGGAGGTATGTCCATTGACAGCACCAATGACATCGGTAATCTGGATGTTTCCGCCCGATGTTTTGGCTTTGACAGTGCCAGTGCCCTCCTCAAGTATAATATGCCCGCCACTCGTTCGAAGTGCCGCGTCGCCCTCAAATGCTTTGAGGTTTATGTTTCCACCCGAAGTTTTTCCATCAATACGCCCGGTGATATTTTGTAAGCGGAGGCCCGCACCGGCTGTGTGAACGTTCACATCTCCACCTATATCTACAGCGGAGATTTCCTCATCCGCGGTCTTCAAATCAAGCGCGTAGTTTCTCGGAACGACGATCTCAAATTGGACATCCAAGCGTTTTTTCGCCTTTTTCCATTGCTTTATGGGACCTCTGAATTTCGCTTCAATCTTGACATCCGCTGCTTCGTGTGTCATCTGTACATCAAAATTCTTGAGAACTTCCCCTGCGCGCCGATCCTCCTTCAACTGTGCGGCGCGTCGGACGCGGACAGACAGATTATTACCCTCTGCGCTCTGCACGTCAATTGCTCCGAAATCGGCATCAATCGTTAACCGTCCACCCGGAGCGACAGGAAATACTTCGACGATGTCTTCCAATGCGGTCTCGGTTAAGAAATCTGGAGCGGCTTTGCGGATCATATCACCGAATGGTTTGTCTGCCAACTCCTCTGTTAAGTTTTCCATGAACCGTTTTCCGAAAAAACTGGAGAACCAACCTTTGAAATCTGTAGTTGTGTCCAATTCTTCGTTGAGATAGGCAGCGAGTTGATGGCAAGCGATTCCAATCTGGCTAAAAGACGCATCTGCTGGCAATTCTTCAAAGAGTCTATCAGGTACTGCGTTGATGTCGTCAAGACGTCTGAGAACGTTATTGAATTGGGAGATGCACCGAGTTTCGCCGTCACTAAACGCTCCCGTTAATGCAGCGTCCTCTGCGATTTTTGCAGTGTGTTCCAACATGTGAAAAAGCCCTCTGAGTTCCTGTTGCTTTTGCTGTTCCATTTTTTTACTATCGCCTCCTGGTCACCGACATTACGCGGCGGTTTCTGGTGAATTCTAACCCGGTTTGGGTTATAGTAACCGAAGTTTCCATCTTTTTTTAGCACTTACCCACGTTACTCTTTTCAGGCTACGCTACGAAATGCTCTCGAATAATGAACCATTTCAATGAAAAAAGGATTATTACATATCTGCATTGTAGCCCCGTCTTTCCAAAATCGTTTTGAGCAGTTCCTTCGCCTTATGGAGTCTCCACTTCACGGTTGTTAGGGGGAGGGACAGGAATTCAGCCATCCGTTTTTGTGGCATTTCTGCCCAATAATAAAGTTCAATGACTGCTCGGAAATCAGTTGGTAGTTCCTGAATCGCGTCTCTGATCGCTTGCTGTGTCAATTCGCGTTCCACAATGTGAGCGGGATCTTCAGCAGATGTATCCGTTGCCCTATTTAAATAGGGCTCCATATCTTCCTGTGGTTGGTATCGACTGGCACTCCTATAGTAGCGCAATGCTCGGTTGCGTGTGATTGAATGAAGCCACGCCCCAAAACGGTTCAAGTCAGAGAGTTGTGGAAGTGCTTCAAAAGCCCGCAAAAATGCGTCCTGCACGACATCTTCTGCATCGGTAGGGTTTCGAACAATCTGTTGCGCGATCGTCAGCATAGCTCGCCGGTAGCGGGTGACTAAGACATCAAACGCCTGCGTATTACCAGCAAGCGCAGCGACGACTAACTCGGCATCATTTGCATCGTTTAATTCTTGATTGTGTGATATTGGCACGCAAGTTTCGCCTATAGGCATGAAAACTCTCCCTCTTTGCCTATTAGAGACATGTCCCAGGAAAAGGATAGCGAAAAGTGCGTTTTTCCGTAAAACGAACGGAGCGAGGGGAAAGGAAAGGCGGTTGAACCACCTTTCCAAGACATAGGCACGTCAGAGGTCCGGCGGTTCTGTTTCTACATGTTATGAAGTGGGCCTATAGAGCATCACCATACAACCACCGAGTGCGGCGAGCAAAATGCCTACAATAAATTGCCACCGGACTGCCCCCCAGCCACCTGTGGGTGGATGTGATAGCGTGGCAACGATAGCGTTTACAATTGGGGCACCCGCGAAAACAATGGACATTACGACAGCAGGTCGACCGCCTGCACCGAAGGCGAGTAGCACGCCAAATGCTCCAATAGAACCGACAAGTCCGGCAACGAACGACCAAGAAACACCCGAACTTGTAAATTGCCAATTAGATCCATTAAGGATGAGCATCACTGCGGAACCGATGACAGCCGCTAAAAGATACGCGAGTCCCACGAAGAGGAACGCTTTGTAGCGTCCATGCACGGGATCCGCCATAGAGACCTGTCCCTGATGCAGAAAAACACCGTAAAGTCCCCATGACGAAACGGTCATGAAAACAAAAATGAGCCATGTTTTAGACATAATCCATTTCCTTCTTGATTGTTGTAGCAAGAGCACTTCCAAAGCGCGCCAGCACTTGAAACATTAGGTATACTTTTCAAACACCTTCAAAAGTTGTTCTGCAATGATTGTGTCGCTAAACTTCTGATGCACATTGGTTTTCCCGGTTTCTCCGAGGTATTCACGCTGCTCGGTATCGTTAAGGAGTTCGATGATTCCTGCCGCTACAGCTTCAGAGGATTTCGGTTCAACGAGGATTCCACCGTCAGTAGCATCAATCATCTCTGGAAACGTGCCGTGTCGAGGTTGAACGACCGGCACACCATTGGCGAGCGACTCTATAATCGAGAGTCCTTTAGATTCACGATAAACGGTGGGGACAGAAAAAACATGCAGGCTGTTGAGGAAATCAATTTTTTCGGTGCGCGTCACTTCACCGCGATGCACAAAACTGTCTGACAAGCCCCATGCCTGAATCTGGTTCACGAGCTCCTCAAGATAGGGTTCGTCTTTCTTGCCGAGGTAACCGGCAACATGCAATTGAACGTTATCCGTGCCTAACGCTTCCGCTACCAGCCGGAAAGCGTCCACCAAGATGTGTAACCCCTTTTCAGGGCAGATACGCGCTAAATAGCCGATGATGAAGGGGGGTGGATCCGGTTTTTGAACAGGCAAGCCGTGACCATCCATGTTTAACCCGAGTGGGACCACGTTGATCTTCTCAATAGGTGCGTTAAGGTAAGTCTTTGCCATAAACTGCGCGTAGTAGCCACAAGGTGCCACAAAGCCGTCTGGATCTGTAGCACGTTCTCGAAGAAGAGTTAACGCCTCTGATTTGTACGGCTCGATAAGATCTTGCAGAAAGATGTCTTCGCCTTGGAGTGCGCAGATAACCGGTACGTCTAATACCTTTTTAATTTCTCTTGTGAAACCGACAAGCATGGAATTCGTGAGATAGACAATATCTGGTTTGTTCTCTTCGGCGAGCCATTTGACTAACTTCGCTAATTCCTTGCTTTGATGTCCCTCTTCTGCACTGAGCATAGACACTGTAAGTTGTCCAAGGTCTCGCGCATCTGTTGAACTACTGAACCGTGCCAATCCGTTCAATAGGGTCGGATTATCGAGTAACTTGTCTAAGGTCCACGGTGTATGCCTAAAAAAAGAGAGTTTCTGTTGCAGATAGACGTTAATCCCACCGAAAAAGACGCGGTTCAAGCTTACATTTGGTTCATCTGTTCGGGTAGGTGTATAAGTTGGAATCAAGGAAACGTTATGTCCTTGTTTTTTCAGGACCGTGGCTACCATGTTGTCGTGGATACAAGTTCCGCAGTACATTCCAGCGGCTCCTGCGGTAATATAAGCAACTTTCATGTTTTCGATTTTAATGCTAAACGTTTAGAAAAAAAATATGCTTCCTTTATCTGCAGGAGTTTGTGAACGCACTGTTTGCTAAACAGGGGTGTAGAAGTCAAAATCTTAGAGATATAGTATATCAGAGACCGTAAAAAAAGTCATGTCTATTTTCCTGTGCATTCAGTTGTTAGCAAAATAGACACCAGCAGTCGGGAATCGGAATTTCCTCCTACCAGTTGCGGTAAAGAAATTTGCATTTCCGCGGCAATTGTGGTATTATTAATGTTTAGGTTTTACCAACACTTTAAGAAAAAAGAAGGAAGGAGATAG
>JAPOOP010000634.1 GCA_026713385.1 Candidatus Poribacteria bacterium
ATCTGCGGCGTAGGGCATATCAACAAGGAGGTAGGCATCTGTCACACCGCGGCGTACTGCTTTGAGGTGGTGACGCATATCTGCCATCGTTACCTCCGTCTCATTCTTGTAGCCGAGAACGTTGGTCCCAACGCTATCGCCAACGAAGACGATATCAATACCTGCTTCGTCTTGCATACAAGCGGTAGGATAATCGTAACAGGTCAGCACAGTAATCGGCTGCTTTTCCTGTTTTTTGGTGCGTAGATATGTGATGTCTTTTTCCACAGTCCTTTTTGCCTCCGTATTATAGTGAGACACATTGCCCGACGCGCTCCCATAATAATTTCATAGAGAGGCAGGTGAGGTTAGAAAACTGCACCGACCGGGCTTCGGAAAGAACAGAAAAGCCTGTTTAAGCCAAGACCTCTGCCACGGTTTCTCCAATAGTGGCGAGGCTATCGGCAACAGTAATCCCAGCATCTTTGAGTGCTCGAATTTTATCAGCGGCAGTGCCTTGTCCACCGGAGATAATTGCCCCAGCGTGTCCCATCCGCTTTCCAGGTGGCGCGGTCTGCCCAGCAATAAAACCGACAACAGGCTTCGTCATTTCATTCTTCACAAACTGCGCAGCTTTTTCCTCAGCTGTTCCACCGATTTCACCTATTAAGACGACGGCGCGTGTGTCGTCGTCCGCCTCAAAAAGTTTGAGGACATCAACGAAGTTTGTTCCAATTACCGGATCGCCTCCAATGCCGACACAAGTGGACTGACCAATGCCGAGCCGCTTCAGTTGATATGCTGCTTCGTAGGTTAAGGTTCCACTTCGGGAAACGATCCCAACGTTACCAGGTGTATAGGCAAACTCGGGCATAACGCCGATTTTGCATTCACCGGGTGTGATGACACCAGGACAGTTCGGTCCGATTAATCGGGTTGATTTTCCTTGAAGGAATGCCTTCGCTCTGACCATATCGAGAACAGGAATGTGCTCGGAGATGCAGACAATCAGTTCAACCCCTGCTTCCGCCGCTTCCATGACAGAATCAGCCGCGTTGAAGTGGGCAGGGACGAAAATCAACGAGGTATCCGCTCCTGTTGCGGTGACCCCTTCTGCTACAGTGTCATAAACCGGGATGCCATTCACATCAGTCCCACCTCTGCCGGGAACCGCGCCTGCGACAATCTGGGTGCCGTAAGCTGCGCACTGCTCCGTGTGAAAACGTCCAGAACGACCTGTGATGCCTTGAACGAGGACTTTTGTATTTTTATTAACGAGTATGCTCATACTTTTAATTTTACCTTGCGGTTAAACAGCGTTCGTTTAGCAATGGACATGCGTTTCTTAAATCCGTCCTTCAAATGTAAAGCATTCTCGCTGCGAAGCAAAATTATGCCATTTAAGGAGAACCTAATTTCATTACGGACTACACGCTGTTCTCAATTTCCCGCCTAAATCCTTTCTCAAACTGTTGCTCCAACCGGAGGATTAATAAGCGCGAGCAAAGACAGCAACGTCTTTCGCAGACTTACCACAGACAATACACTCACCCTCTCCACCGGGTTGATCCATAGGGAGGCATCGGATAGTCGCTTGTGTTTCTTCTCTTGCCTGATCTTCACAGGCGGCATCCCCGCACCAACGTGCGTGTGCGAATCCATCTTCAATAACCTCTTTAAACGCGTCGTAGGTGGTAGGTTTAAAGGTATTCGCATCGCGAAAGTCTATTGCCCGTTTGAGCATATCTGCTTGAATAGTGTCAAGCATCTGCTTCACCGTCTCGGCAGCATTGTCAATCGGCACAAACATTTTCCCCTCTTTGCCGGGTATATCGCGTCGGGCAAGGACAACTTGCTGTTTGCTCAAATCACGGGGACCGATCTCTATGCGTAACGGCACGCCTTTGAGTTCCCATTCGTTAAATCGCCAGCCGGGCGAGTAGTCGTGCCTATCGTCAACGTGGTAGCGGACACTGCCCAAAGTTTCACAGATACCATCAACGGCTTGCATGACTGCTTGCTTATCGCTATCTTTATTTTTAGGAATGATTGGCACAATGACGAGCTGAGTGGGTGCAAGCCTTGGTGGTAGAACTAACCCTTGGTCGTCTCCGTGGGCCATGATAATCGCACCGATCATTCGGGTGCTCACGCCCCAACTGGTCGTCCAACAGTGCTGCTGTTTCTGGTTTGCATCGAGATATTGAATATCGAAAGCCTTGGCAAAGTTCTGTCCTAAATCGTGTGAAGTGCCAGCTTGGAGGGCGCGTTTATCACCCATCATTGCTTCAATAGTATAGGAGGTTAGCGCGCCGGGAAACTTTTCGCTGTCACTCTTACGTCCAGGAATGACAGGTATAGCGGCTTCATTGATCGCAAAATCGGTGTAGATATCCAGGATACGAAGCGTCTCTTCTTCAGCCTCCTCGTGTGTTGCGTGAGCGGTATGTCCTTCTTGCCAGAAAAATTCCATTGTTCTTAGGAAAAGACGAGGGCGCAATTCCCATCGGACTACGTTTGCCCATTGATTGATAAGAACTGGTAGATCTCGGTAAGACTGAATCCATTGACTATACATGTAACCGATAATGGTTTCAGATGTCGGTCGTACCACAAGCGGTTCTTCCAGTTTTTTCCCACCACCGTGCGTGACAACGGCGAGTTCTGGTTTAAATCCCTCAACGTGTTCGGCCTCTTTTTCAATGAAACTCATCGGAATGAAGAGCGGGAAGGCGGCATTTTGGTGTCCCGTTTCTTTGAACCGGGTATCCAATTGTTCTTTGACGTTTTCCCAGAGCGCGTAGCCGTAAGGACGTACGACCATACATCCGCGCACGGGGGCGTAGTCAGCCATCTCCGCTTGGCGGATGACCTGCGTATACCATTTTGCGTAGTCTTCACTACGGGGAACTATTTTATCAAACATTTTTTAATTATTCCTTGCGGTTCGGTCAGGTGAGTTGGATAACTGAAGTGCCTTTCCGTAGACCTAGGGGAAACACCCAAGCAAAAACCCTGCGCCGATGTTGCAGGCTACGCGTTTAGGTTTAACAAAAACCCCTTAACCGACTACCGACTGCTAATTTTTCCTTTCGCACCGCTTCAGGCTCAGTTTTTTGAATCGGAGGTTCATCTCACCGGATCCGTTAAGGCAACGATGCCCGGTAGAGGTTTACCTTCTAAAAACTCCAAGGAGGCACCGCCTCCCGTTGAGATGTGTGTCATCCGCTCCGCGACACCGGCTTGTTGTATCGCAGCAACACAATCACCTCCACCAATAATACTCACTGATTCTGAATCTGCAATCTGCTTTGCTATCGAAATCGTGCCATGTGCGAACTTCTCAAATTCATAAACCCCTAAAGGTCCGTTCCACACCACAGTTTTTGCAGTTTCAATCTGTTTACCAAACACCGATACGGTTTCTGGACCGATATCCAACCCTTGCCAACCATCCGGGATATTCCCTTTTCCCACAATCTGTGATTCGGTTTCAGGGTCAAAGGCTCTACCCACGACATGGTCCACCGGTAGTATGACGGAATCCGAGAAGCCTTCGCTTTCGACCAATGATTTTGCCACGTCAAGCTTCTCAATTTCGACGATTGAGTTGCCAATACCAAATCCCATCGCCGATAGAAATGTGTATGCCATGCCACCACCGATGAGAAGTTTATCAACCTTTCCAAGAAGGTTCTCAATCAGTGTAATTTTATCGGATATTTTCGCGCCACCGAGGATAGCGACATAGGAACGCGCGGGCTCTTCAAGGGTGGTGCTGAGATAATAAATTTCGCGTGCCATCAAAAGTCCGGCAGCACACGGACGGAGATAGTGAGTTACTCCCTCCGTCGATGCATGGGCACGATGTGCAGTGCCAAAGGCATCGTTCACATAGACATCTGCGAGTGAGGCGAGTTCCGCAGCAAATGCCGGGTCGTTCGCAGTTTCCTCGGCGTAGAATCGGACATTTTCAAGGAGCAGAACTTCTCCGTTACGCATTGACGCAACGGCACTTTGTACCGATTCACCAATACAATCGTTAACGTGCGCGACACGCGTACCGAGTTTGCGACTGAGAGCTACAGCGATTGGTTCAGTCGAAAGCGTTTCTCGGTCAGCCGCCGAACCTACCTCGGGCCTACCTAAATGTGTTACAAGAATAATTTTGGCATCGGCGTTGATGAGTGCTAAGAGTGTCGGCAAAGCGGCAGTGATACGGGTTTCATCTGTAATTTTCCCGTCTTTCATTGGAACATTGAAGTCCACCCGTACGAGAACGCGTTTCCCACCAACCTCTATGTCCTTTAATTCAAGTTTTTCCATATTTTTTGGAGTTGTCAGTTATCAGTTAATATTTTGCTTCGCAGCGAGAATACCCGCCGACAACAAATAGTGTTCTCGCAAGGACGTAACCCCTTGCCCCCATCTACTGAAAACTGAAGATCCTTTCCCTGTCCAAAACCGGTTTCCTATCAATGTTGGACGTTTATGTCACCAATTGCGTAATTTTTTATGCAGGGTTCGCCGCCTCTACTGCCAGTTGTGCCGCTTCAGAGAGCCCTTCTGCTTGTTGAACGTTCAAATTCGACTCGGCAATAATCTGTTTTCCAAGTTCCACGTTTGTTCCTTCTAACCGAACTACAAGTGGGACGTTAAGCTCGACCTGTTTTGCGGCTTCAACGATACCATTTGCGATTGTGTCGCATTTCATGATACCACCGAAGATGTTAACAAGAACAGCTTTCACGTTTTCGTCTGCGAGGATGAGACGGAAAGCGTGAGCGACTGCCTCTACAGATGCGCCACCTCCGACATCAAGAAAGTTCGCCGGTTCGCCACCGTTCTGTTTGATGATGTCCATCGTTGCCATAGCAAGTCCTGCACCGTTCACCATGCAACCAATGTCGCCATCAAGGCGGATGTAACTTAAACCCGATTCGCTTGCTTCTAATTCACTCGGATCTTCTTCGTGTGGATCACGCATCTCAGCTATATCTGAATGTCGCCAGAGTGAGTTATCATCAAGGTTTACCTTGGAATCGAGTGCGACAATATCTAATGCGTCATCCGATTTTACAATTGCCAATGGATTAATCTCCACGAGTGAACAGTCGCATTCAGTAAACGCATTGTAAAGTGCAAGAATCAATTTAGTGGCGTTCGGGATAACAGAACGGTAACTTGCATCGGTGATGAGTTTGTATGCGAACTCCCGCGCTTGGAACTCGGTTAATCCGAAGGCTGGATGAATCTCTGCCCTAATAATCTTTTCAGGGGTTTGTGCGGCGACCTCTTCAATGTTGACACCGCCTTCTTCGCTCCCGATTACGGTGAGTCGTGACGTTTCCCGATCAAGCAATATGGCGAGATAGAACTCTTTCTCTATTTCCGCGGCTTCAGCGATAAGCACTTTACGGACACGTTTGCCTTCAGGACCGGTCTGGGGTGTCACCAACTGCATTCCGAGAATGGCATCGGCGTGTTGTTTAACTTCGGAGAGTGTATTTGCGAGTTTGACCCCGCCTCCCTTCCCGCGTCCACCAGCATGAATCTGTGCCTTGATAACGTATGTGGGACAATTGAGTTCCTGTGCAACCGCTTCGGCTTCCTCTGGCGTTTCGGCAACCTTACCGGGTAGTGTATTGACACCAAAGGATTCTAAGATTTGTCTGGCTTGGTATTCGTGGATGTTCATTTTTTGTATAGTTTTTCGGTAAAACTCCTTTGGCACTTGTAATTACTAATGTATTGTGTCGATGTATTTCGGATTCATGTATTTAGAAATTATACTATAATTGAGGGAAAATTGCAAGTTTTTCAGGTTTGTTAGCATCACTGACAAGCCCCGTTTATATCACACAAAAATTATCACTATCCTTTTTAATCTCAGGCGACTGTATATAAACAACCATAGGAGGTAGAAGCTATGTTTATGCGAAAATTCAAAACCGGTCTTCGGTTTCTGGGAACTCTATTTCTGCGGGTTTTACTCGGAATTGCAGCAGGTTACGTATGGATAACTGGATTGGCTTTTATCGGTCGACTACAGTGGGTAACCTCTCCGACCACTACATGAATGGTCGCTATGATGGATTGAGAGATACAGTATTTCATGACATTATACATCCTATTGGGTGGTATGGTGCTTGGATGTTGGTGGGTGCAGCCATTATTTGGGGTTTTTCTCAAGGAAAGTTGGATATCCGAAGATGGTTAAGGAAAGGACATGCTTAAAAAGCCATGTCGCGTTCAGAAAGAAAAACGTAGTTCTGCCCTTACAGAACTATAAAACACAATCTTCTTCTTTCAGAACGGATTTGCTGTCTTCAAGGCGATTGAGGAGGGTTTGGATAGACACCTGAAAGACGGGGTGCACCAAATCCGGTGCGATCTCCGCTAACGGGACTAACACAAAACCGCGGAGATGTATCTCTGGGTGCGGCACGACAAGTTTCTCTGTTTGGACGCACAAATCTCCATAGATTAATATGTCCAAGTCAATCTCTCTCGGACCCCAGCGAATACGGTGTTTTCTCCCAATAGCCGTTTCGATGTCTTTTAAGGTATGTAGCAAGGCGAGGGGAGAAAGAGAGGTTTGGATAGCGGCGACACCGTTCAGGAACTGTGCCTGTGCCTCATAGCCTACCGGATCGGTTGTGTAAATGGAGGAAATCTTTTGCAAGGTGATTCCCTCCGTTTTTGATAAGGCATGGATGGCATTCTGGATATGTACCAGACGGTCACCGATGTTGCTTCCGAAGCCGATGTAGGCTGCGTACATAGAATCTCCGAAGCACGTCCAAACGGACGGACACTACTAATCCGAGAATTTGCGGATGGCGATTGAGGTGTTGTGTCCACCGAAACCGAACGCATTGGAGAGTGCAACCTCAATTGTCGCGTCGCGACTTTCGTTCGGGACATAGTCCAAGTCGCAGGCTTCGTCCGGCATATCGTAGTTGATAGTTGGGGGAAGGAAGCCTTTTTCCATCCCGCCTAAGCAGGCGATGAGTTCTACGGCTCCGGCTGCGCCGAGCAGATGGCCGATCATGGATTTAGTAGAACTAACAGGAATTTTGTATGCGTGTTCGCCGAAGAGGGTTTTAATGGCATTCGTTTCAGCAATATCGCCAATAGGTGTCGAGGTACCGTGAGCATTGATATAATCGACAGCATCCAGTGGCAATTCCGCATCTCGGAGTGCAAATTCCATTGCTTTCACTGCGCCTTCACCGTTTTCGGGCGGACTTACCATATCGTGTGCATCTGAGGTCATTCCATAACCGACTATTTCCCCATAGATATAAGCACCACGCTTTTTAGCATGCGTTAGCGATTCGAGAATTAATACACCTGCTCCGTCGCCCATAACAAAGCCGTCTCGGTCCTTAGTAAACGGGCGCGAGGCGCGTTCAGGTTCATGATTTCGCGCCGACATAGCGCGCATTGAACAGAACCCAGCAAAAGCTAAGGGGGTAATCGCCGATTCTGTGCCGCCAGTAAACATCACATCCGCCTCACCGCGTTGAATGATACGGAACGAATCACCTATAGAATGGTTCGCACTCGCACAGGCAGTAACGGATGTAGCATTAGGACCTTTGAGGTTAAAATGGATTGAGACCTGCCCTGCCGCCATGTTAATAATCATGTACGGCACAAGGAATGGGCTGACGCGTTTAGCACCCTTTTCAGCGAGGACTTTTGCGTTATCCTCAAGGACACCGATGCCACCGATTCCAGAACCGATTTGGACCCCTGCCCGGTAAGCGTCAACTGTATCGAGTTCCAAACCTGAATCTTCGTGCGCCATAATTGAAGCGGCAAGCGCGTACTGAATGAACAGTGGTAGCCTGGACGCAGCTCGGCGGTCCATATACTGTTCCGCTTGAAAATTCTTAACCTCTCCAGCGATTTGGGTGCGATGCTCAGAGGCATCAAAATAGGTTAAAGGTCCGATTCCGTTCTTACCGAAAGCAAGCGCATCCCAATATTCTTCTTTCGTATTGCCAATTGCATTGACAACGCCGATTCCTGTAATAACTACACGCTCCACGAGACCGTTCCTTTTTTATTGAAGTTGCAGGCGCGCTTGGTAAAACTGCCAAGCGCGCACTAAAGAGGGCTGATAGCGTTTCGCCAGGCACCCTCTAACGATATACATATAACCTACACGTGTTCGTTTAGGTAACTCAGAGCATCTTGAACAGTCTGGATTTTTTCTGCATCACTGTCTGGGATTTCGATATCGAATTCCTCTTCAAGTGCCATGACCAGTTCAACGGTATCAAGCGAGTCAGCTCCCAAGTCTTCCATAAAGGAAGCATCTGGCGTGACATTATCTTCTTCAACACCGAGTTGTTTCGCAATAATTTCGATGAGGCGTTCTTGGTTTGTTGCCATAAGCGTTTCTCTGATCTCCTATTTTTTGATTTTCCTTGCGGGTAAGTAACGTAGGTGTTTTTGCTTGGGCGTTTCCCCCAGGGACCTTCACGTGCCTCTGTGTAGAGCCGCCTTCCACTACGTTTCAGGCTTAGTGTGTTATGAAGGTATAACTTCCGAACTTCACAACTTTACAACTTTACAACTGCCGACGGAAACCGATTGCTGATGGTTATGAGGCAATTGGTAAAAGATTACGGACATTGTAAACAGTGCCCTAAAGGCGGGTCAACCAACCGCCTTTCATATAGGTGATCTTGGGAAACCCCAAGTCCACTTGAATTACATCACCATGCCACCGTCAACCTGGAGTGTTTGGCCGGTGATATAGCGTGCGGCATCCGATGCCAAAAAACAGACGGCATCTGCCACATCTTCTGGGTGCCCAAACTCCCGTAACGGAATCAGTTCAAGCAGTTGCTGCTGACTCTGTTCCGGTATTTGTGCTGTCATATCTGTTGTGATAAAGCCAGGGGCGACAGCATTGACCGTGATACCGCGGGCACCGACCTCTTTCGCGGTAGCCTTTGTCAAACCTATAATGCCAGCCTTCGCGGCGGCATAACTCGCTTGTCCTGCGTTACCTATGAGTCCAATAATTGATGAAATGTTGATGATTCGTCCACTTCTCTGACGTATCATAGGACGGAGTACTGCACGGGTGCAGTACATTGTACCGGTTAAATTTGTCTGTAATACAGCGTCCCAGTCTTCATCTTTGAGGCGCATGAGCAACATATCGCGGGTAATCCCAGCATTGTTCACGAGAATATCGATTTGTGAAAATTGCGAAATCGTCTTTTCAATAAGAGCTTCAACATCCGCCTTTTCGGAGATGTCAGCAGCCATTGAAAGGACGGTATAGCCTTTTCCCTGCAGCGCATCGGCGATTTGCCCGACTGCATCGGCGGAACGAGAGCAAACAGCCACATTTGCACCAGCTTCGCAGAGTCTATGTGCGATCGCTGCCCCAATACCTCGCGACGCACCTGTAACGATTGCGGTTTTGCCGTTGAGCAGATCTGCTCTAAGGGCACTTTGTCCCGTTGTCCCATTCATTTTTTATCCACCATTTCCGTGTTCATCTGTCACAAGAGATAACGTCTCAATATCTTCAACGTTCAGGGCACTACTTTCTGGCAGAGTCCGCTTCACCAAGCCTGACAAAACTTTGCCCGGTCCGACCTCTACGAAATGCGTGATGCCGGTTTTCTCAATAGTCCTCAGTGTCTTTTCCCATAGGACAGGTCGTGTTATCTGTTGAAATAGGAGATGCCTGATATTACCTGCCCCCGTGGCGAACTCACCCGTTACATTCATCACAATATCAACTTGCGGTGGCTGCATCGCCACCGATTCGAGTGGAGATGCGAATTTCAGTTGTGCAGATGCCATGAGTGGCGAGTGAAACGCACCACTGACTGGCAACGGGCGACACCGCCTCGCGCCAATTTCGGCTTTAGCAAGTTCGAGGACGTGGTTAACTGCTTCGACTTCTCCAGAGATTACCAGTTGTCCGGGACAGTTGTAATTGGCGATGTTCACCACACCTTCAGCCGTGTCACAAAATTCTTGCAGCTGTGCCGTTTCCATCCCGAGGATCGCCGCCATTGTTCCCTGTTGCATTTTCCCAGCGTCCGCCATGAAATTCGCTCGTGCGTGTACCAAGTGCAGTGCATCTGCGAAGTTGATCACACCTGCCGCCACGAGTGCGGAATACTCTCCCAAACTGTGTCCGGCGACCGCGCTCGGCACGACACCACATTCCTTTAGGACTTTCAAGGCTGCTACGCTACAGGTTAAAATCGCCAGTTGTGTGTTTTCGGTCTGTTTTAAGTCTGCTTCCGGTCCCTCAAAACAGAGTTGCCGCAACCCCCGTCCGAGGACAGCATCTGCCTCCTGAAAAACAGCGTCGGCAACTGGGTAAGTTTGTGCCAATTCCGCGCCCATACCTACCTGTTGTGAACCTTGTCCTGGGAAAATGAATGCCAGCATATTAACCATCAGCAGTCAACAATCAACGGTCAGAAAGAGAACTCTCTGAAAGCCTTAACCATCAACTCGACTCCGTTATAAGTGTTAAAGCACGAGTTGATGATTAAAGCCGACAGTTATTCCTATTGAGGTTTTAACTATAATCGTAGGAGCGTGCTTCCCCATGTCAAGCCTGCGCCGAAAGTCACAAGCAGAAGCAGATCGCCTGGCTTCGCGCGGCCGTCACGAATTGCCTCATCTAACGCGATGATCACCGTTGCTGCGGAGGTATTGCCGTATTTATCAACATTGATATAGACCTTCTCTCGCGGCATACTAAGTCTGTCGCCAACTGCCTCAATGATGCGTAGATTCGCTTGATGTGGGATTAACAAATCAATTTCCTCAACGCTGACGTTTGCCTGACGTAGCACACGTTGCGCAGCTTCCGGCATAAGTCGGACCCCAAGCTTGAAGACTTCTCGTCCGTTCATCTGAATTTTGTCTAACTTCTGGTCGATTGCTTCTTGCGTGACCGGCATCCTGGAACCGCCTGCGGGAATACCGAGAAGATCGATGTCGGCGTAATCTCCATCAGACCCGATGTAAGATGCCAGGATACCTTTCGGTTCATCCGTAGCTTGAACAACAGCGGCACCTGCACCATCTCCAAAGAGGACACATGTGTTCCTATCATTCCAATCAACAATCTTGTTAAAAATTTCGCCACCGACGACAAGAATAGTATTGTATCGTCCAGATCTAATCAATCCATCAGCTAAATCCAGTGCATAAAGGAAACCAGCACACGCAGCGGATAGATCCATTGCGGCGGCGTTCTTTGCCCCGATGCCTTTCTGAACATAGCACGCTGTTGAGGGAAAAAACCTATCGGGCGTAACGGTAGCGACGAGAATCATCTCAATATCAAGCGGATCGATGTGCGCGTTTTTGATAGCCCATCGTGCAGCATGTATACAAAGATCAGAGGTTGCGACATCATCTTCAGCGATGCGCCTCTCAGCGATCCCTGTCCGCTGGAGAATCCATTCATCGCTTGTATCGACCATTTTCTCAAGGTCAAAATTGGTAACAACCTGGTCAGGGAGGTAGGACCCTGTTCCTGTGATGGTTGCATGTCGAAGTTGCGTCATTATGTTTCTCTTAAAGTTTTTGGCGTTCTAAGGCACCATTGCAGGTTTCCTATGTTGAAATGGACGTGCCAAAACTTGTAAAAAATCTACGCTCGTTGGCTTCCACTGAGCCTTTATCTATGCTTCATCTGCAGATTTTAATACGGGCCGTCCATTGTAATGCCCACATTCGGAACAGACTCGGTGAGAAATAATTGTCTCTCCGCAGTATGAACAGACACTTGTGGCTTTATCATGGAGCGCGTGATGGCTCCGCCGCATTCTTTTTTTCGATTTTGACGTTCTCCGTTTTGGATGCGCCATGGATTGTCTCCTTTGTCTTACAAAATCGCGATTCGCGAATCACGCTTACAACTTAAGTATTTATTTTCATTTCAACTGTTTTCAGTATTTTTCAGAGAACCGATTTCGGAAAACGCGCTTGCAAGCTGCGCGCTAAGGGAATTAGAAGCGGGGACTGATGTCTCATCCGTTATTTCACAGGAACATTCTGTCGTGTTGAGTTCCGTCCCACATTCTGGACATAACCCCTTGCATGTTTCGGAACAGAGCGACCATGTTGGTATTTCAAGAGTAAGTGCCCGCCGCACATCTTCTGAAATATCTAAAGTTTCCCCGTCATAGTATCGTTCTTCATCGTCATCCGATTCCGATGATTCATTACCCAAAGAGAATAGCAAGTCGAGTGTTGTTGTTATATCCACCTCAAACGGGTTGACACAGCGCCGACACTCCACCAAGACAGTCGTATCGACATCGGCTGTCACATAGATATTGTCGCCGCCTTGGCGAAAGAGGCCGACTCTGCATGACAACGGCTTAATAAATTCTGCCTCCTCGTAAGTCAAACCGAGGGGACCGGACGGCACAAGTGCTTCGTATTCTTTGAAGTCCTCGTGTCGAAGGTCTTTCGCGCTGAACACCAATGTATCGATTATGCCTTTCTTCATATTGAATTTCACCTCAAATATACCTTGCCTTGACGCTCAACACAAGGGTGAATGGCACACATTTCTGGCTCTACATCCAAATCTCAACACAACTTAAAAATCGACTTCTTCTTCGATTCTAATGAGGTGTGCTTTGTCTTTTACGTCTTCGAGCGTGTAAATCTCTGCAAGCGCGGCTTTCATGTTTTTTTCTTGCGCTTTGTGCGTCAACATCACCAGCGACACCGTCTCCATACCGTGCGGATCCTTTTGGATGACAGAAGCGATGCTAATCTGCCAGTTCCCCAAAATAGTCCCGATTTTTGCGAGAACACCGGGTCGATCAGCAACCACAAAACGGATGTAATACCGCGTTTCAATATCATCAATAGGACACACCGCGACTTCTGCCTGTGATCCTGCAAGCCATGCTTGTGAAATCGGGGTGTTTATACCTTGTTGTACAGATTTCGCGGCATCAATGATGTCGGCGACAACAGCACTCGCCGTTGGCATTTCACCAGCACCTTGTCCATAAAAGAGGGTCGGACCGACTGCATCACCAATAACACAAACAGCGTTGAATGCTCCACCAACGTTTGCTAACAAACTTCGCTCTGGCACGAGTGTCGGATGTACACGCGCCTCCACACGATTTCCATCGGTGAGTTTGGCAATTGCGAGAAGTTTAATGACATAACCGAGTTCGCGAGCGTATTGAATCTCTTTTTGAGTGATATCCGTAATACCTTCAACATGAAATTGCTGCAGTGAGATACGACTCCGGTATGCAAGGGCAATTAAGAGAATGAGTTTTTGTGCAGCATCAATTCCGCCAACGTCAAGCGTTGGATCGGCTTCGGCGTACCCCTTGTCCTGTGCGACTTTGAGTACATCTGAAAAGTCCACAGCACGCTCGTGCATTTCGGTCAAAATGTAGTTACACGTCCCGTTGACTATACCGTAAAGAGAGTGGATCTGGTTGCCAGCGAAACTTTCTTGTAGGGTTTTGATGATCGGAATACCGCCAGCCGTGCTCGCTTCAAAATTGAGACTGACTTGGTGTTCTGAAGCCAGTTGGAACAGTTCACCACCGTGTTCGGCAAGAAGGGCTTTGTTTGCTGTGACGACGTGTTTACCATTTTGGAGAGCGCGTCTAATGAGGGAGTGTGCTGTTGTGGCACCACCAATAAGTTCAACAACAATATCGATATCTGGATTGTCAACAACTTCTGCGGGGTCAGTTGTTAGACAGTCCATAGGAAGTTCAACGCCTTGCCGCGTCGCGGGTAACGTTCGTTTTACAATTTTTTTTAGGCATAATTCCGTGCCACTATTTTTGGCAATGAGGGAATTCTGATTTGTCAGGATTTTGGAAACGCCAGTGCCGACAGTCCCCCATCCTAAAATGCCAACATTAATACACGACTTGTCCACTACTGCAACTCCCTCCTTTCTTTACTATTTATCGTCGGGCGGCTTGTGTACACCACTGACAAGACGATATTACATATCAGAGATCGGGGCGACTGGATTCGAACCAGCGACCTCTTGAACCCCATTCAAGCGCGCTTCCGGGCTGCGCCACGCCCCGTTAGTAGAAACAATTTTCCTATACTTGCTATCAAGTTTTAATTGCATCAAATCTTAATTGTATCACAAGTCACTATATAATGTCAAAAAAAATTGAGTGTTGCTCGAGATTGGCATCTACATGCGACCCGTCAATTGATTCCCTATCGAGAGGTGAAAGGACTTCTGTCCCACTATTAAATCGTGGTGTTCAGTCAATTTGCCTCTTAACTTTCCGTTTAAAACATAAGGCAAGGTCTCCGAATCTCAACGAGCGTGTTAGGACCGAATAAGTCGTGTCCGGAGTCTTGCCTTAATTAAGCACACAATGCCTTTAAGCAAAGCCCATTTCTTTGAGATTTCTGAAACTGATACCTAAACTTTCAAACGGATCACGCTCATAGCAGGTGTCCTGTTCGATAATATACCACTCAACCTCTGCGTAGATACAAGCGTTCAGAATAGCATCCCAATTAAGGTTGCCTTCCCCGATTTCTGCGAAGCGTTGTGTAGAGCCTTGCATCGCCATATCCTTAAGATGGATGATGTCGGCGCGCCCTTTTAACTGACGAATCCACGCGGCTGAATCACCACCCCCGTGCTGAATCCAGTACGTATCCAGTTCACTCTTGAAGTAATTCGGATCGCTTTCCGCATACAGAATTTCTAACCCGGTACGTCCGTTATGGCGTTCCAATTCAAAACTGTGGTTATGATAGGAGAAAGTCAAACCACCTTCAGCAAGGCGTGCCGCGACTTCCGATGCCTCTCTCGCAAATCTGGCATATCCTTCAGCAGTCCGGTATTCGCCGGGAAGTCCGCCAATTGCGGCGTGCTTGCATCCCCACAATTGGTGTTCATCAATAACAGATTGTGGTTCGTCACGCATCCGTTCGTAACTTGTATGTGTCGCGATGATGCTGATGCCTTCACCATCAACGATGTTTTTCAGTGCAGCGGGTTCAATTGGACCAAGTGCGGAACATTGCACCGCTTGATATCCGAGTTGCCGCACCTTTTTCACCGTTTCGGCGATGTCAGCTTCAGTTTTGGTAAATTCCCGAACAGTGTAAAGTTGCGCGGCGACCTGCTTCGCAGACAGTGCGTTTTGTGTTGCCATAATTGCTCCTTCTATCTGGCATATACGATTTGTTGGTGATAGTATATCAAAAAAAGATATAACAGTCAAGTTAAGTTAAGTTGTCAGTCATCAGCAATCAACAGTCAGTAAGGTGCGAGCGCGGACACATGACTCAGACATAAGCATCGGTAACTGAATACCTACTAAAATAATTAATTTGCACATAAAAAACGGTTTTGATAAACTTTAAAGTATTATGAATTCTTTTTTCTTCGGCGGGAACAAACCGGGCTTCTTTCGACTTTTCCGCCTGCTTCTCCATTTCCCAAATTTCGTCAAATTGGCGTGGCGACTGTTTAGCGATGAGCGCGTCCCTATCTATCGGAAGGCGATCCTCATCCTTACTGAATTATTGGCAGTTGTGTTCGCTGTTGCCTACTTGGTGAATCCGCTTGATTTCGATTTTATCCCTATCTTTGGTAGGATTGACGATCTTCTCATTGGGGCATTTGTGATTCTTGTGCCGGGTGCATGGCTATTTATTCGATTATGTCCCGAGCCAATCGTTCGCGAACATGTGGATCGGATTCACGCGGAGAATAAATAGGACTTGCTCAACATAAGGTATTTTTTAGACGCATCACATTTTTTCCAACTTTCTTGCAACTTTATTATCCAATAGGTGTGTCTTTAGGACGTAACCCAAAAAATGAAAAACAGATGGTTCTGGCCGCCTCCAGGATCGGACCTAACCCTCAATTATATAGGAGGTTTTACATCATGTTTAGACTCAGCCCCACACTGCGTAACCCTGTACGGGTAATTTTGGTTTTAGCAGTTCTTATTGTCGCCGCGGGTGTTATCATTGACCGGGATACCAATGAGTTCACGCTACAGACTGCCGTCGGACAAACGAACGATACACTTCAAACATCAAAAGATTTCCAGCACTTGGAACGCGCAAATCGAGCATTTATTGATTTGGTAGCGCGGACGCGTCCTGCTGTTGTTCAAATTACAACGAAAACACAACGGAGAATCATAACTTCGGAAAGACGGCAAACTACCCCGGAGCAAGAAGAGCAATTTAGAGACTTTTTTGGAGATGAGTTCTTCAGACGCTTTTTTCAAGAACGAGAAGAAGAGCCGCGCGAGCGACAAGTCCCACCGTCCCTACGTAGATCCCCGAATCCGGACCCCGTTAGGGGTGTTGGCTCTGGGGTAATTGTCAGTGACGATGGCTATATCCTTACCAATAACCACGTCATTGAGCGGAGCGATGAAATCACAGTCACCTTATCAAATGGAAAAGAATATACAGCGGAGTTAGTTGGACGCGATGCCGCCGGGACCGAAGTCAGTGGTACCGATTTGGCAGTTCTCAAAATTGACGCGGAAGGACTATCAACCCTTCCATTTGGCGATTCGGATCAACTTGAAGTTGGCGAATGGGTGATTGCGATCGGAACTCCACTTAATTTTTCTCAAACTGTGACACGAGGAATCGTGAGTGCGAAAGGGCGACCTGGATTTTTCAGCGGTATTAAGTACGGTAATTTCATACAAACCGATGCCCCGATCAATCGAGGGAATAGCGGCGGTGCCTTGATTAATATCCGCGGCGAATTGGTTGGAATTAATACTGCTATTGTCACCGGCGGTCTTTCCATGGGAAATATCGGTATCGGCTTCGCTGTTCCGAGTAAAATGGCACAACAGGTCTTACCGCAACTTATTAAGCATGGCAAAGTTGAGCGCGGTTGGCTCGGTATTGGAATGAGACCTGTCGATGCTGATTTGGCGGGAAAACTAAACTTTGACGCACCTCGTGGTGCTCTTGTCAGTGGCGTTAGCAAAGAGAGTCCCGCAGACAAAGCCGGAATTCGACGTTGGGATGTCATTGTTGAATTTAATGGCGAAACAATTCGAGATACTGATCATCTGATGCATGTTGTAGCGGCAACAGAGATCGGTAAATCCGTTGAAGTAATAGTGCTCCGAGGGGACAATCAAGAAAAGCGGTTGACAGTCAAATTGGGCAAACGGACCGAAGAGGTTATTGCCAAGCTCAACTCTGAGTTAGACAAAACCGATAATATGCAGTCAGAACTTAAAGGATCATCGCTAAACCGTGATGAACAGCAAGAAGCATTCGCTGGACTTCATGTTCAGAACCTGACTCCCGTGATTGCTGAGCGTTACGGTTACGCGTCAGATGAGAAAGGTGTAGTCGTCACACAGGTTGAAAGTGGGAGCAATGCAGAGAAAAAAGGGGTCGTCTCCGGATCTCTCATTCAAGAAATGGAGTGGACCTCGATTGACGACCTTGAGACATATTCTCGTCTTGTGGAGCAACTCACAAACGAAAATAAAAAGCAGGTGCTTCTCTATGTTAAGTCGCCCAATGGACAAGGAGGCGCGTATGTTACAATTAAAGTTTCCACATCAGACAGATAATTAACACGGTGCCCCCGTTATATTGTGTGTTCACGGATTAATGCTTGACGGATAGTTATTTTTGCGGTATACTCCCTGAAAATAACTATCCTTTATTATATTGATGAGGTCCAGGTTGGAGATGAAAGCACAACGGGTTGTATGGCCCGATCGCGCTAAAGTTGACGTTGAGACGTTTATGCTACCGCCTGTCGGGGATGATGAAGTTCTCGTTGCAACAGAATGCACACTCATCAGTCCTGGCACGGAACGCGCGTTTTTATTAGGGCTTCCGAATGCCCAAGGAAGATACCCAACCCGTCCGGGTTATAGTAATATCGGCACGGTGGTAGATACCGGAAAATCAATTACTGATTGTGAAGTGGGGGACCGCGTTGCTTCAACGCAGGGACATACCAGCCACTTTGTGACTTCGCCAAGCCGCTTGCTAAAGATAACGTCCGCCGATGTTCCAGCCGAAGAGGCGGTTTTCTTTAATCTCGGCGCGATTGCGCTGCAAGGTGTCCGAAAAGCGCGGATAGAGTTAGGAGAAGCGACCCTAATTTTGGGACAAGGACTTATCGGGTTGTCGGCGATGCAACTCTCGAAATTGAGTGGCGCATTGCCGCTTATTGCGGCAGATCTTACCGACAGTCGCCTTGAGATTTCCAAAAGAGTTGGAGCAGATTACACCTTCAATCCAGAAGATGCTGATTTCGCTGAACAGTTAGGTGATGCGACTAAAGGCGAGGGACCCGCAATTGTTATTGAAGCCACGGGACACCCTGATGCAATCAGCACCGCTTTAGATGTTGCGGGACGGGATGCGCGAGTCGTATTGCTGGCAAGTACTCGTGGAGAAACACCGAGTGTAAACTTCTATCGCGATGTACATAAAAAAGGGCTCATTCTGTATGGCGCACACAATTCTATCCGCCCGCGTCAAGAGTCCTCACCGAATTTCTGGACGCTTGAAGAGGATAGTTTCTTGATGTTATCGCTCATCGCGCAGAAACGGTTCAACGTTATTCCGTTGATTAGCCATCGCGTCCCCGGAGAAAATGCAGCAAAAGCATATCAACTTCTCATGGAGTGGAACCCCGGCTTACTCGGTGTTGTTCTTCAATGGAACAATAACATATAGGTTTTCTAACGATTTCTTCTGAACTGCTGTGTTTTGTTGCTTGGCATTCTAATCGAGGAAAAACTGTTAATAACCCAGAAACGGTTCAACTTAACCAAAAACTACCCTTTTAATTAATATACAAAAGCGCACAGCTTGAACGGAGTAGAAGGCGGACCTATGAAAGGAACGTGAAAATCCAACCCACGGACCTTAACCGCAAGGAATAATTAAAAAATGGCACGCGAATATCCGATTGAAAACGTGCGCAATATTGGCATTGCAGCGCACATTGATGCTGGCAAAACAACGACGACCGAACGGATTCTTTTCTACACCGGTAAAAAGCATAAGATCGGTGCGGTGGATGATGGTACTGCTGAGATGGATTGGATGGTGCAGGAACGAGAACGCGGCGTAACGATTACTGCCGCCGCGACGACCTGCTTCTGGCAAGAACATGCAATTCACCTTATTGATACACCCGGACATGTCGATTTCACAGTGGAAGTGGAACGCTCCTTGCGAGTTTTGGATGGTGCGATTGCCCTTTTTTGCGCTGTCGGCGGGGTCGAGCCACAATCAGAGACGGTTTGGCACCAAGCTGAACGCTACGAAGTGCCACGCATCGTCTTCGTTAATAAGATGGATAGGGTTGGCGCAAATTTCACTCGCGTTTTGAAAATGATGCAGGAACAGTTAGGTGCCAACCCACTCCCCCTCCAATTACCGATGGGTGAAGGTGCCGATTTCACTGGTGTTATTGATTTAGTGACCCAGAAGGCGATGCGTTGGGATACAACCGACCTCGGGCAGACGTCCGTGGAAACAGAGATTCCACCTGAATTTCAAGATGAAGTGGCACAAGCACGGGAAGCCCTCTATGAGAGTGTTGCTGTCGAAGATGAGGCATTGCTTGAAAAATACTTGGGGGGTGAAGAAATAACCCATGGCGAGTTACTAACGGTTATCCGCGCAGCTACATTGCAAGGGCACCTCTTTCCGGTGCTTTGTGGCAGCTCTTTAAAGAATCAAGGCGTTCAACCTCTATTAGATGCGGTAATTGATTTTCTGCCGTCCCCTGTTGACGTTCCTCCTATTGAAGGGACTGTGCCACATTCCGCTTCTGGTGGTGCGCGTTCCAAGCACGCGAAAAAGGTATCCGCAGAGCAGAATATAGTGACACGCCTCGCAAATGACAATGCCCGATTTTCGGCGTTGGCATTTAAAGTGGCAAGCCATCCAACAGTAGACAAACTTGTATACTGTCGTATCTATTCAGGTGTGCTCAAGCGTGGGGAGGTCGTCTATAACGTCCGTTCCGAAAAACGGGAGCGGATTAACCGTATCCTACAGATGCACGCCAATAAAGAGGCAGTCTGTGATGCCGCTTACGCCGGTGATATTGTTGCCCTCGTTGGACTCAAGGATACCAAGACCGGAGATACTTTGACCGACCCGAGAGAGCCTATCCTGTTAGCATCCATCACTTTCCCGGATCCGGTTATTTCAATTGCCATTGAACCTGAGCGTGCAAGCGATGCTGATGCATTGGAAGAAACGCTCGAAAAATTGATGGATGAGGACCCAACCTTCACTGTGGGAATCGACAAAGAAACCGGACAACGGATTATCTCTGGTATGGGTGAACTCCATTTAGAGGTTCTCACAGACCGCATGATACGGGAATTCGGGGTCAATGCTCGGGTAAGCAAACTGCAGGTAGCGTATCGTGAAACTATCAGTGCGCTTGCAGAGGCTCGCGGGACACATATCCATAAAACAGATGAAGAGGGTATATATGGTGATGTACTACTAACGGTTGAGCCGTTAGCGCGTGGTGAAGGATTTCAGTTTGAAGATAACACAGATGAAACTCAGATCCCGCGACAGTACGTCCCGTTCATTGAGAAGACATTGGAAGGTGCTATGGGGACAGGTCCCCGCATCGGATATCCGATGCAGGACGTGAAGGTTACACTCACGGGTGGTTCCTACGACCCAACGGATTCTTCGGAAGTAGCGTTTGAAGCGGCAGCAGTCTTGGCATTTGAAAATGCGACCAGAAAGGCGAATCCTTTGTTGTTAGAACCAATTATGCGGATGCATATTACTATTCCTGATGAGCATATTGGCAAAGTCATTGGTGACCTGAATTCACGTCGGGCACAGATTAATGAGAGCACAACCCAAGATGCATCCGATACAGGACGCTCGTTGCAATCAACACAAAACGTCATCAATGCTTTTATACCGCTTTCAGAGACGTTTCAGTATACAACACGACTCCGTTCAATGACACAGGGACGTGGGGCATTTACATTGGAATTTTCACATTATGAAGTCGTGCCGTCGGCTCTGGCACCGGGCTTGAATCGTGTCAGTTCGGCGTAGCGAATTTCAACGTACGTGTGCTTTCATCACCGTTTGCAGTTCAGCCAACGGAATCGCGTACATCGTTCTGCCGTTGCGCCCGGTAGTTGTGGTTGCCATTGTCATGGAATTGACGATAGCCTCCTCAGTGGCTTCGATAACTGCTTGAAAGAGTGAATTTAGCCGTCCATTTACGAGCATCTGGACTTGGAAGGTGCCAGTCTCGGTCCGACTGGGAAAAACGTTCGCAGTTGAAAACGCGATGACGAACTCCCCACTACCGTCTGTACTCGGTGTACCTGTGCGAGCAAGCCCATGTGTAGCGCGCATCGCTAACTGTTTCAATTGACGGTGTGTCAACGGGGCATCCGTTGCGATAACAATAATGAACGAGCCATCTCTACCCAGTTTCGGTGGAGATCCGATAATTTCCTCACCGACAGCGACACCATCGATTCGTAGTTGCGAACGACGACCACCGTTAGAATTAACAAGGACACCTACTGCCCATCCACCGCGTTCTTCAGGTAGGACGCGGGAAGCGGTGCCAATACCGGCTTTGAAACCGTAACATCGCATGCCAGTGCCACCGCCAACGCTTCCTTCGGTTACAGGACCGTCAGCGGCATTCTCAATCGCTTCAATCGCATGTTGTGCTGTGACATGGAGTCCGCTGATATCGTTCAAACCACCATCGTAGCACTCCGCCACAATTGGCAGCACAATGTTATTGTCTGGATACCGTTTCACAATGTAACGTACAACACCGTCATGGACTGCCCCGACACTGAGTGTATTTGTGAGCAAAATAGGAGATTCAATCCACCCGGCTTGATTGATGCGGGCGATGCCGGTTGCTTCACCATTGCCATGAATGACATGTGCCGCGCCGAATAGGCGTGCTGTCCAAATATCATCACTCGGCAGGATGGCGGTAACACCCGTCCGAATTGAATCACCTTCGTTCAGAGTGACATGTCCGACTTTCACCCCCGCTACGTCGGTGATGGCATTGTGTGTGCCGGTCGGAATGGTCCCGATCTGGATACCGATATCGCGTGCCCGCGCACGATGATTTGGATCTGTGACTTCAGCATTGATGCTCCATAAAGAATATGTCCAAAAAGCACCAGTGAGAACGACGAGGAACAGCATTTTTGTGTAGTACGAGAATATGGGACCTTGCATCTTTTTAAGAAATTTCTTCATTTTCTAATTGATTCCTATAGATTCTGCGGATGTGGTTAAAAGCAGCGATGTATGTTGGTAATCGGTAATCGGGATAACTCCACTCCAACGGTTGAAACGTTTTGCGGTAAAAGCGGAGTGTAATTTCGGCATAAATACCGTCGCTGAGGTAGATACGATGGGCATGGTTTTTCGTTGACGCAAGCACCAGTTTTGCCATGGAAATGTACCCCGCGTCCAAATTGACACGCCGCGCGTCTCCGTCGGACTTTTTTATACCAAAAACTTGCTCCATGCTATTTGTGAACAACTTCATTTCTGCCAACGTACCGGCATCGATAAGTCTTTCAAAACTGATAAATTGTCGTTGGATGTCTGACCCCATTTCAGTCTCGTAAAAGACTGTGCCCATGAAAGGCATCAATTCACTTTTGTAATCAATGGGTCCAAGGCGATGTGTCAGTTCTGCATAAACGGTTGGTAGGAGACTGGGTTCCACTGTCAACACACTGATGATTGCCTTAACTGGTAGCGGTGTTGTGATTGCTCCCATGTTATCCTCCAGAGCCCAAAATCTATCGCATAACCTTAAAATCCGCACCACGATCCTTGACAGTATGAACTTCAAGTTTATCGAGCGTAACAAATTGCGTTTAACGTATCAACGCTTCATTTATTGCTTAGAATTTTATATAAAACTGCGATTTTTGGGATCAGTATCCTGCATTATCGCATTAAATTGCAAAAAAATGTAATTTTTTTATTTTTTTCTTGACATCTCGCGAAATATAGTATATAATACTCTGTTATGCTATGTCACCATATTAAGACGGAAAAGCAGTTAAAGAAGCAGACTTTTTCAAATCTTTCAAAAGTCTATTTGTAAACTGCGTAACCACCGCCAAGTAGGGAGACTTCATTCAGTGAACAAAAAGCCCAACCAGAACAATAAGAGAATTTCTTTTGCCAAAACGCAGGTTCGGACCCCGCTCCCGAACCTTATAGAGACCCAAAAACTTGCATATGATGCCTTCTTACGACGAAATGTCCCACCCAATGAACGTCCGGAAAGTGGCCTCCAAGCGGTGTTTAAGGAAGTATTTCCGATTCGCGACTTTTCGGAGGTTAACAGTCTTGAATTTGTCAGTTATAGCCTTGGCATACCGAAATATACGCTCCAAGAATGTGTTGCGCGTGGTGTAACATATCAAGTCTCCCTTACTGCCCGTATTATGCTTGTCTTGCGTGAGGCAGACTCGGACGCAGATGAACCTCATGTTGTAGATATTCGCGAATCTGATGTGTATCTCGGCGAAGTCCCTTTAATGACTGAGAATGGCAGTTTCATTGTCAATGGTAGCGAGCGTGTGATCGTGAGTCAGCTGCACCGTTCACCGGGTGTGATTTTTCTTGAAAAATCATTGCCGACGGGGCGGACCACACCGACTGCCCAAATTATCCCGTATCGAGGGGCATGGGTTGAATTTGAAATAGACGCTAAAGATCAGATTTACGTCCGCATTGACAAACGTAGAAAGCTACCTGCTACTGTGCTACTTCGGGCACTCGGTTGGGGGTCAGACGCGGATATCCTGAAACTTTACGCCAAGACGGAACGACTTGTGCTTGCTGGATGGCAGATTACCCATGTAGAAGGACCAGCAAAGCAACTCAAATCAGGTGATTTGTTAGATGCGGCGGATTTCCGACAAGCCAGTAAGGATTACCCTGACCTTGAAGTAGAGAGATGTTATCGAGTTACAGAAGTAACTGATAAAGACTGCCCACTGGAAATTGGACAAGAACTTACATATAAGGATCGTACGAACCTTCGCAGAAAATGGAAAGGCTTTGAAACTGAGCTTTTTCGGCGTGTTGTGGACACCCACAATAGTGGGTGTGAACTCATCCCCGAACAAGTGCTAACGAACTCAGAATACGAAGAGGCGCGTGCCCGCTACGGCAACAAAGCGTTCACAGCTGAACAGATTGTATCCCAAGATAGCCACGAAAGCGTCGGTAGGGTCTGTGCTGAAGACATTATCAACCCAGAAACTGACGAAGTGCTCCTCACAGCGAATACGTTGTTGACTGAAACAGAATTGGAACGCCTCGGCGAGGCTGGCGTTGAGGCGCTCACAGTCCTGGACGTGGAAGATTGCCAGCACATCCGATTTTTACGGAATACGTTGGAACGCGACCGGCAGGCGGACTATGAGGTCCCTTATGGTGTAAAGGGTGCCTTACAAGATGCCGCACTGCTTACGATTTTCCGCACGCTGAGACCCGGAGATCCTGCCGGTATAGAGAACGCTCGTAAACACCTTTCATGGTTGCTCTTTGACGCGCACCGATACGATTTAGGTGTCGTTGGACGGTACAAACTGAATCGCAAATTCAAAAATATTCCCATTTATGGTGAGCAACCTGAAGAGACTTTGCGCACGCTCCGTCCCGAAGATATTGCCGCTACGGTAGATTATCTTCTTAAAGTCCACAATGGGATTGCTCCAAAAGATGATCTCGATCATCTTGGTAATCGCCGCGTGCGTGTTATCGGTGAACTCCTCGAAAACCAGTTCCGAATGGGTTTATTTCAGATTCGTAGAACCACGCGCGAACGCTTGAGTACCGACAACGATATCGCGAAGGTCGTCCCGTCTTCACTCATCAACCCGAAACCGCTGATGATGGCACTCCGGGAATTCTTTGGATCGAACCAACTGTCCCAGTTTATGCAACAGATTAATCCATTGGATGAATTGACGCATAAGCGTCGTATCTCAGCGATTGGTCCAGGTGGACTTCACCGAGATAGGGCAACAGCAGCTGTTCGAGATGTGCATCGAACACACTATGGTCGCGTCTGCCCCTTGGAGACGCCTGAGGGTCCGTCAATCGGTCTCATCGTTTCGTTGGCGTGTTATGGGCGGATAAATCCTTACGGCTTTATAGAAACTCCGTATCATAAGGTTGAAAAAGGTGCGGAGTTAGGTCCAGTGGAATATCTCACAGCAGATAGTGAGGATACTGCGTACATTGCTGCAAAGGCGGCTCCGCGCAATGGTGAACAAACTGGAAACGGTGAAGCAACCGTTTCTGAGTATGCGCTACCTGTCCGAAGTGGCGAAGATGTACTGGCGCTTCCGATGGAAAAAGTGGACTATATCGGAGTTTCCCCGCAGCAGATAGTTGGCATTTCTGCCGCGCTTGTTCCGTTTCTGGAACACGAGGACGCAAACCGTGCCTTGATGGGTGCGAATCACCAACGTCAAGCTGTGCCGCTTGTCCGTCCAGAAGCACCGCTCGTTGGAACGGGGATGGAAGCACCGGCTGCACTGTATTCAGGCGCACTCATCACCGCTAAGCGATCCGGTACCGTCACAAGTGTTTCAGCCGAGGAGATTCTCATCTATACTGGCGAAACGCTTCATCATGACAAGGGTGAAAATACGTTCAGCGAAATGGGCTACGATGTCTACAAACTCCAGACCTTCAAACGGAGTAACAGCGGCACCTGTATCCACCAGCGCCCCATCGTTGCAGTGGGCGATGAAGTTGAAGCAGGACAAGTTATTGTAGATGGCACATCTACAGAGAATGGTGAACTCGCTCTTGGACGGAATGTGCTGTGTGCTTATATGCCCTGGGGTGGTCATAACTACGAAGACTCTATTCTGATAAGTGAAACGCTCATCAAGGAAGATACCTTCACTTCCATCCACATTGAGGAATTTGAGGTGGAGGCACGTGAAACGAAAGTGGGCCCGGAGGAAATCACTCGTGATATCCCGAACGTCAGCGAGCAACGGCTCACACAACTGGATGAAGAGGGTATTATTCGCGTTGGGAGCGTTGTGGGTGCAGGAAGCATCCTCGTCGGAAAAATTACACCGAAAGGTGAAAGCGAATATGGTCCAGAAGAAAAACTCCTACGCGCGATCTTTGGTGAAAAAGTCAAAGAGGTAAGAGATGCCTCGACTTATGTACGCCCCGGAGTTGAGGGGGTCGTCATTGATGTAAAAGTGTTTTCCCGTAAGCCGGATGCGACCTCTCGTCGCGGAAGTTGGACACAAGGCGACTCAGGGTTATCAATGGCTGACGATTTGCGATATGAGTCGAAACGCAAGGAGATTGAGGAGACTTCGCGTGAGCAGATCGCTTCCATCCGCCGCCGAAGAATCGAAGAGATTCGCAATACACTCATCGGATGCGAACTTGCTAATCCGCTTTACACAAAAGAGGCATCGGGGTTGAAAACCCCTCCTACAGCTGAGCCCTTTGCGAATGCTGGTGATACTCTGACAGCTGAGGTTTTGGACGCTTATATTTCCGGTTTCACTGCAGATGAGTACCACTTGGTAACCGAAGATACAAACTCTGAAGCTTTTATCGCTGAAGCATGTTATCGGGTAACGGACGTACCTGAACCAATTCCTACTATTGTTGTCCACCCTTCCGATTCTTCAGCAGTGCAAGGATACTTTAATGACGTGTGCAAACCGATTTCGGGAAGTGCTGAACCACTCTTGCAGGAAATGGAACTTAAGGAATCGGGGTTAGAAACCCCTCCTACAGAAAATGCTGATGTTCTGCTTCAGGGTTACGATAACAGTGTGATTGCTATTGCTGTGTGTGAAGATGAGGACACTGAAAACGGGTATCATGCCGAGCATCTGCTGGAGATGCTTGCTGCAACCGGAGCACGATTTGGTGTATTGGTAACCAACGGCGACTCAGAACCAGATAACTGGAATTTCTATGAACTTATAGAGGACAATGTGTTACAACCGTGTGCGCGTTCTGAGTTTGAGATTGGAGTTACCGCACAGCTTGAAACAGTTGGGTGTCCTGTCGTTGAGACGCAGAGACTGAATGAGGAAGAATGGGTTAACTTCAGTCAGGCTTATCCGGGTTTACAAGCCGAGTTGTCATGGGAAATTAAGGAAGTCTTCGATCCGGCATGTCCATTGATCGAAGGTCAAGAGCTTTCCGATGCCGATTATCTGCGAGTATCCAGAAATTATCCGGCGCGTCCTATAGCATCAGGACAACGGTTGACTGCGGATGAACTGGCATCACTCAATCGGACGGTCAAGGATTTGAAAACCGACTGCGTCTGGTACATTACCGCTGTTTTTGACCCAGAGTGTAAATTGCCTGTTGGAGAATATGTGTCTGATGCCGACTATCAGCAGGCGCGTAAATCATGTAGTCTGACTTTCTCAGACATCCATGTTACCAATCCGGATGCCAGAGAGCATATCCAGCGTGTTGAAGAGATGGCACAAGGCAGGATAACGACTTACATTGAGGAGAAAGAACGGGCACTTCAGCAGTTGGAGATGGGTGATGAACTGAAACCAGGCGTCATTAAACGCGTCAAAGTCTATGTCGCAAGCAAGCGTCCGATTTCCGTTGGCGATAAGATGGCAGGTCGTTACGGCAACAAAGGTGTTGTTGCCAAAATTTTGCCTGTTGAGGATATGCCCTATCTTCCAGATGGTACCCCGGTTGAGTTAGTCCTGAATCCGTTAGGTGTCCCCTCTCGAATGAACGTCGGTCAAATCTTGGAAATCCACCTCGGATGGGCGTGCCATGAACTCGGCATCCGAGTGGAGTCCCCTGTATTTGATGGTGCAACTGAGACGGAAATCTTTGAGAAGCTCGGCGAAACTGATCTCCCAGAACGCAGTAAACAAACCGGTAAGAGTATTCTCTTTGATGGTCGGACGGGTGAGGCATTTGCACAAGAAGTAACGGTGGGATACGTCTATTTCCTCAAGCTGAACCACCTTGTTGCTGATAAGATGCATGCTCGCTCAACGGGACCTTATTCTCTTGTTACACAGCAACCGTTGGGTGGCAAGGCACAACACGGGGGTCAACGACTCGGTGAGATGGAGGTCTGGGCATTGGAAGCTTATGGCGCAGCGCATACGCTCCAAGAAATGCTCACGCTCAAATCAGATGACGTTCTTGGCAGAAGAGAAATCTACGAGTCGGTTGTGAAAGGGTTAAACCCTGAACCGCCCGGTACACCGGAATCATTCAAAGTTTTGGTCCGCGAACTCCAAACCCTTGGACTTCATGTATCCCTCGACAAGGATGAAGAATAGTTTTCAATCGTCAGTTATCAGTTTTCAGTCGTCAGTTATAAAGAGGCACTGGGGTAGACAACACGCCTCTCTCACTGATAACTCATAACTCATAACTCATAAAAAAGGAGAACTGATGAACACGGCATTTGACAGCATCTCCATAAAGATAGCCTCGCCCGATCAGATTAAAGATGAGTCGAAGCAGACCAGTTGCAAGCGTCGGAATCCGGCCCAAGCAGCGGATGAACCTTTTATCTGCCCCGAGAAAGGGACATGTAGTTGTGGCGAGGTCAAGAAGGCGGAGACTATTAACTACCGCTCCTTTCGTCCTGAACCGGAAGGTCTCTTCTGTGAGGCTATCTTCGGACCACAAAAGGACTGGGAGTGTAACTGTGGTAAGTATAAACGGATTAAACACAAAGGGATGATATGCGACCGTTGTGGTGTTGAAATCACACAACAGCGCGTGCGCAGAGATCGGCTCGGGTACATCCAGCTTGCCGCACCTGTTTCTCATATATGGTACTTCAAAGGAATTCCTTCTCGCATCGGAACTTTCTGTGAACTCTCCTCACGTGATGTTGAACGTGTGCTCTATTTTGAGGGTTTTATCGTCGTTGAAGTGACCGATCCAGATTGTCCTCTTGAACGTGGACAGGTGTTAACTGAGATCGAGTACATAGAACACAGCAACAAGTACTGGGGTGGATTTCGGGCTGGCACCGGTGCAGAAGTCATTCGCGAATTACTCAGCGATATTGATCTTGAAGCAGAGATAGAGAAGTTAACCACAGCGTTAGACGAGACAACGAGCCATCAGAAAAAGCTGAAGATCGCCAAACAACTGAAACAGATAGCTGACTTTGCAGAAGTCGGTCAGCGACCCGAGTGGATGATTCTGGATGTTATTCCTGTGATTCCACCAGATTTACGACCTCTTGTTCCGCTGGAAGGTGGACGTTTTGCTACCAGTGACCTGAACGATCTGTATCGCCGTGTTATCAATCGGAACAACCGACTGCGCAAATTGATACAACTCCGCTCCCCGGAAGTCATTCTCCGTAACGAGAAACGGATGTTACAGGAAGCAGTTGATGCTTTCTTTGATAATGGGCGTCATGGTAGGCGTGTCACCGGTCCGGGAAATCGTCCGCTTAAATCTCTTGCTGATGTTCTCAAGGGCAAAATCGGGCGGTTCCGTCAGAACTTACTCGGTAAGCGGGTTGACTACTCTGGACGTAGTGTCATTGTTGTTGGACCCGAATTGGGATTGCATCAATGTGGGATTCCCAAGCGGATGGCTGTAGAGTTGTTTAAGCCGTTTATTATCGAGCGACTTCAAGCGTATGGCCATACGCAGACAATTAAGCGAGCGAAGCATCTTGCTGAACACGTTGATTCCGATTCACCGGTATGGGATGTTGTAGAGGAAGTGATAGCTGATCATCCAGTCTTACTTAATCGTCCACCGACGTTGCACCGGCTCGGTATTCAAGCGTTTTTACCTGTTTTGGTAGAAGGAAAATCGATCAGAATTCCGCCGCTCGTTTGTAAGGCATTCAACGCCGATTTTGACGGAGACCAGATGGCTGTCCATGTCCCCCTCACGGTAGAAGCACAGGCTGAGGCGAAGCTTCTGATGCTCAGTAGTCATAACATTCTCAAACCCTCACACGGTGATCCTGTTGCTGTTCCGGAACTTGACATGGTACTCGGACCCAGTTTCCTGACAAAGGTGTTGCCAGGGCACGCGGCGGATGCGGCACTTCTTCATGATGCCTATACAACAAGGAATCCTGCCACTTTTGAGGCACTCCGTGAAAAGCCGTGGTTTCATCGTCGCTACGCACACCCAGAAGAGGTTCTTACAGCTCATGCAGCGGGTCAACTTAAACTGCACGACAGTATTCAACTCTTCTGCGCATCTAATGGAGATGACCGGAAAACGGCTGAACCGATTCTCACAACAGTGGGCAGAGTTATCTTTAACGAGGTACTACCGTCGGGTTTAGAGTGGGAGGATGAAAATTCGCAGCAGCGACTTTCGTTCTTCAATGCCGAAGCTGGCGGCAGGGAATTATCTGATCTGATCCACCGCTGTTTTAACGAACTTGGTACGCGTGTCACGACTGAAGTGCTTGAGAAAGTCCAGAAGCTCGCTTTCGAGTATGCAACGCTGAGCGGTATTTCGCCTGGTATCGCGGATTACATCACCCCTGACAATCGCGATGCCTTGGTAAACAGGGCTCAAGCAGATATTGACGAACTCCTTAGCAATGTCACAGCGACCGAGCGCGAAGAATATGAAAACGAGCAGATTCGTATCTGGTTGGATGCCCTCAAAAAAGTTGAGGATGAGATGTTCGATGATTTGCCCCGGTTAGGGACCTCCCTCGTTGAGCGCGGCGATCCTCGAAAGATTCACCCGTATGTTGATAAAAATGGGTCAGAGGTAGGCGACACAACAGTAGAGGGTTTCAGTCCGGTCCATATCATGGCAGATAGTGGCGCACGTGCACGGAAGAATCCATTCATGCAAATCAGTGCCGTTATCGGATTGAAAGCGAAGCAGAGCGGCGAAATTCTTATCCCGCCGATTACCACCTCTTATCGTGATGGTCTGGATGTACTCGACTACTTCAACTCTACTTATGGATCCCGTAAAGGTTTGGTGGATACGGCGATGAAAACTGCCGCGTCCGGTTACCTTACACGGAAACTCGTGGATGTTGCTCAAGACGTCCGTATCACCACTGGCGACTGTGGCACTCTTAATAGCATTCAAAAGTTTGCGACAGACGGAGGCGATCTTGCTTTTAAGATTAGCGGACGCACTGCTGCCGAAGAAATTCTCAACCCAGAGAACGGGGATCTGCTTGTTCCGTCGGGAACTGTCATATCCGCGCAGATGGCGGACCAAATTGATGCACTTGGCATAAGAGTCGTCAAAGTGCGCTCTGTGCTCACGTGTCAAACTGATGATGGCGTCTGCGCAAAATGTTATGGTAACGATTTGACGACGAATTACCTCGTCAATGTTGGTGAAGCGGTCGGTATCATTGCTGCGCAATCTATCGGTGAACCCGGCACGCAGCTCACCATGAGAACGTTCCACACGGGTGGTGCTGTTGAGGACGTTTCGGAAGCGCGTCAACGCAGAATTCTGTCTAAAGCCAGCGGCACCGTGCGTTTCCGTGATTTCCAACCTGGGCGGACAGTCAAGAAAGAGGGAGAACTCTGGGTAGCTACCGAAAACAGAGCAAACCTCGATGGTCCTGCCTATAAAGTCCAAAAAATCAATCACCCTCATTGTCAATTGCGTGAAGGTGAACTGCTCAGTGAGAAGCAGTATGTGGAAAACACAGAGCGCTATAAAGGCTTTGATACTAAGACGTGGCAGTATCAAGTCACAGCTGTCTTGGATAGCACTTGTAATTTGCAGGTGGGGAACCGGCTGTCCCAGGCAGAATACGCCAAGGCACAGATAGAATATGGATTCCAGCGATTTGTGACCCCAAAATACCGAGTGGCGCGGGTGCAACATCCTACGCTTCCATTGACTGTTGGCACCGAACTCACTGAAGAAGAGATAGAGCAATTGAGAACTGATATCCGGCAAGGGATTAAGGGAGAATGGCATTACTTAGATGCAGGAACAGGCGAGCGTATTGCGATTGAAAGCCTTACAGCAACTTCAGATAATGCTTCTTCTGAACATACCAATGGCTCCTCTGATAGTTCCGATACTGCGAATGCGTTTGGGCGAGATGCGAGTTTTAATCGTGTGTATAGCATAACCGAGATAGATAAGCAGACAAGCAAGGACTTCGGATTTAAGGTAGGGGACGAAGTTGCGCCAGAGGAAATCGCTTCGTTGCTTAATCCATTTGAGATGGAGGCAAAGCCCGTTTACGTTGTACATACAGAGGTTGCTGAATTTACGGTTGATCAAACATTAACGTCCCGTGAATACGAGGATGCTCGCACAGAATATCAACATCTTGAACGCGCATTTAAAGTTGAAAAACAGGATGTTGAACGGCACTATGTGACGGCTGTGTATCATTCCGACTGTCCACTTAAAGAAGGCGAAGAAGTAAATGAGCCAGCCTTAACCCGAGCACACAGACGGTTTATGGGTTTCGATGCCCAAAGGCTGCGACACCGTATAACACAGGTGCATCACCCTGACTGTCTCCTCAAGCCGGGTGATCTGATTAGCGAGAGTGAGGCAAAGCAGCTCAATGAACGCTACCGTGGACTCGTCACTTCCGAAAGTAAGAGCACCGCGGGCGGCTTTGCAGCCGAACGCATGTACCGTGTTACATCGGTCAATCATTCTGACTGTCCATTAGAAGTTGGTGGACTATTGACGCAAAAAGAGTCATCCAAAAACCGTCGAGAGTACAAGGGCTTTGAAGTCGCACGTCATTACGAAGTGACCCACATCGAAGATGGGACTACAGCGTTAAGTGTCGGTCAACGTCTCACCGAGATTGAGTATAAGGCACTCCGCAAGACGGACGCTTCGTTACCTGAGAAAGTCAAGGCACTATACCATGTCGTTAGCGTCCATCACCCTGAATTGGACTTGGAGGTTGATACTGAACTGAGTGAAGAGGACTATAAGACGTACCATCGCCAGTTCAAAGGGTTTGATGCTGAGTTGGTTTACCAGATAACTGAGGATCAGCGGGATGTTGATGAACGACTTGAGATTGGGACGATTCTACCTTCAAAGGAATACCGTGCCCATGAGAAAGCAAATGAGCGGGTGACTCACACCATCACCGAGGTCCATCATCCGCATTGCAAGTACGCTGTCGGCGACGAATTGCCAGGGGAAGAATACGATGAAGCAGTGGAACGGTATCCCGGATTCGAGGTCGATGAATTGTCATTGCGGATACGTATGGAGGTAGAAACAGCGGAAGGGAATCGGGTACCGCACGTCATTCCGACGGGTTATTCCTTCGCTTTGGCAGAGGGTGATAGTATCCGGAAGGGAGACACGCTGGCAGAACTCTATGAGCGGACAGCGAACCGTGACATTGTTGCAGGTATTCCGCGTGTTACTGAATTGTTTGAAGCGCGCCGCCCGAAACGCGGTGAAGCCGCAGAAATCGCTGAGATTGAAGGTTACGTCCAATCCGCAGGCACGAAGTCCGGGATTCCTGCCTATCGCATTGAGCACGAGGGACATCAGAGTCGTCTCTATCAGATACCTGATGAGAAACGACGCGTTGCTGAAGGCGATTGGGTGGATGCCGGTGAACCCCTCACCGATGGTTATCTCAATCCGCACGATATTTTGAGTATCGGACGGACGACTATTGAAGGCGTATCCGTTGAGGGTGACGAGGCGGTTTGGTCGTATCTCGTCGATGAAGTCCAGAAAGTCTACGGCAAGGGAACTATCAACGATAAACACGTTGAGACGATAGTCCGACAGATGTTAACCAAGATTCGCATCACCGAACCGGGTGACACAAACTTCTATCCGAACGATGAAGTGCAACGCAAGCAATTCGAGCGCGTCAACAGTGAGATTGAGGAAAACGGTGGCACGCCTGCCTCGGGTGAGCCAATTCTCCAGAGTATAAGTAAAGCCTCCTTGAGTACGGATAGCTTCATCTCAGCTGCATCCTTCCAGCAAACGACGAAGGTGCTAACGGATGCCGCTGTCGGTGGGCAAACCGATAGACTCTTCGGGCTGAAGGAAAACGTTATTCTCGGTAGACTGATACCAGCGGGAAGTGGATTCTCCAGTTTCCAAGACTTAGAGATATCCTCCATTGAACCAGAAGTAAGCGAAGCTGGTGATGATGATTAAATGACATAGGGCGGGTATCCTTACCCGCCCTACTTTTTTATACCGGCACTACCTAACCTAAATTCGGTCGCGTCATATCCCCCGGCAAAACAAGTTCATCAAACGCCTCACCTGTTAGCACCTCAAGGGCAATAGCTGCCTCGCGCAGTGTACCTCCGTGTTCATGCGCATATTGCGCAACTTTGGCTGCCTTATCATATCCAATATGTGGAGTCAATGCCGTCACAAGCATCAGTGATTCCGAGAGGTGCCGCTCTATCGTTTCAGTATTCGGCACGATCCCTTCGACACAATTCTCGCGAAATGACTCACTCGCATCACCGAGGAGCTGAATAGACTGTAAAGCGTTATGTGCCATCACAGGCATAAACACATTCAGTTGCAATGCGCCATTCGCTCCCGCGAATGCCAAGGTTGTATCATTTCCCATTACCTGTGCACACACCATCGTAACGGCTTCACACTGTGTTGGGTTCACCTTTCCCGGCATAATCGAACTTCCCGGTTCCATCTCAGGTAACTGCAATTCACCAAGTCCGCATCGTGGTCCCGAAGCGAGCCATCGGATGTCGTTTGCAATCTTAAATAGGGCAACGGCGAACGTTTTCAAGGCACCGCTTGCACTTACAACTGCATCACGACACGCAAGTGCTTCAAATGCGTTCGGTGCGCGTTTGAGCTCATAGCCTGTTGTTTCCGATAGCCTCGCCACAACCTGTGCTGTATAGTCCGGATGCGTGTTCAGCCCAGTTCCGACAGCTGTTCCACCAATGGGGAGTTCAGTGAGATGCGGCAGCGAGGCAGTAATACGTTGTTTTGCGGCAGCGAGTTGTTGTGTGTAAGCACTGAATTCCTGTCCGAGTGTGAGTGGCGTCGCATCCATCAAATGTGTTCGACCAATCTTAACAATCTCAGTGAATGCGGATGCCTTTTCCGCAAAGGCATCATGCAATGCACTCAGGCGCGGTAAGAGGTGCTCTTGGATCTGTCGGACCATTGCCAAATGGATGGCAGTTGGGAAGACATCGTTTGTGGATTGGGACTTGTTGACGTGATCATTCGGATGGATAGGATCTTTACTGCCCAACTCGCCGCCCAGCATCTCAATTGCACGATTCGAGATGACCTCATTGACATTCATATTTGTTTGGGTTCCACTGCCTGTCTGCCAAATACGGAGCGGGAAGTGATCGTCTAATGTTCCGTTGATAACTTCTTCTGCTGCGTCGCTGATCGCTTCAGCAAGTCGGCTTTCGAGCAAACCGAGGTCTGCATTGACGTGTGCGACCGCCTGTTTGATCGTACCAAGCGCCCATATCGCGGCACGTGGCAAGCGTTCTTCACCGATCTTAAAATTTTGGAGCGCACGTTGTGTTTGTGCCCCCCAATATCGGTCGTCTGGGACGTGAAGTGTCCCCATACTATCTGTTTCCGTTCGCATTTTTTAATTTTACCTTGCGGTTCGGTGAGGGGGTTGTGTCAATAACGTCCCTTTTCGTAGACCTGCAGAAACACCCAAGCAAAAACCCTGCGCCGTTGTTGCAGGCTACGTTTTTTAATTAAGAAAAGACACCTCGCAGCACACCTCCCTCGACTCCTTTCAATTTTAATTTTCCTATTATTATACCATAGAAAAACAAAGGTGTCAAAAAACAACCGTAACGCGGATCAATTCGTCCACTAAAAATTTGCCATTTCGTTTTAGACATGGTATAGTTAAAGGATAGGCAAGTCGTTCAGGTGAAAATAATAGACGAAACCGGTAGCCTGCAACAACGGCGCAGGCGGATCTACGCAGAGGCACCTCAGTCCTCAAACCTGGCTAACCGAACCGCAAGGAATAATTAAAAAATAAAAAATGGATTCAACATTAACCAATCCGTATCTGACAAACACTTTAACAGCACCACCACCGCAAAGTTATCGCTACGAGCACTGGCGAGAACGGGGGTATCATCCCGATCTGTGTCCGATTTCACCGGACAGCGAATGTGGGATGCTGATCGGACAGATGGGCTGGGTCGGCGCGCATGCGCACGCTCACGAATATTTGTGGGCGACTGCTGGCAACATGGGCGCAGTTTTAACTGAAACGGTTCAGGATGCCTGTCTTATCCCTTACAATACCTCGCCACGTTACCAATTGCCACCCCAGATTATTGTTAAAGGGTTAGCTGGACGACATGTCCTGCTCACAAAGTCGGGTTCACGTCTGGATATGATTGGTATTGAACATCCGGCTCTCAATTTAACGCTCATTGAAGTTGAACCTGATGGTGTACATTATCGTATGCGCTTCGGCACGCCGGACCAAGCAACCTTAGATTTAAATCGCGACGGTATCACGCCGCCAGCACCGACAAGTGAGATGTTCCACTACCTTCTTATTTTTGAGCAGTTAGAAGAACTCGGGTTTAATACGCTTGTGCACTTGCAACCGAAGTTTTTGAATCTAATTTCTCGTACAGAACACGGTGCGCCTGATCGATTTTACAACTTCCTGAGAGGATATGAACCGGAAACGCCTATTATATACGATGAATCCAGTGGTATTGGGTTCGTGGAAGAGAAAGCACCTGGCATCCCCGAATTATCTTATGAGAGTTTACGGCTTTTCCAGAATGGTGGGAATGCGGAGCGGCATATTCTTTATTGGGTAGGACACGGAACGTTTTCGCGCGGTAAAGATCTCCTTGATGCTTACAAACACGCAGAATATTTTGAATCCGCCGCGCGGATGGCATGGGAAGCAAATCAACAACGTGTTGATGCCCAAGCCTATACGGAGGAGATCGTCAGTTGTATCTTACGCGAATTTAACGCGAATCGCGAGGCATCTGCCCAACCAAATACTGGCTTTGAGGATGTCGATACACCAGTGCAATCTGACAACGTCTATAATTACCCGTAATGGCTGTCAGCAGTAGGGAAACCGGTCTTGTGCCTGCCCAATTGGGTATCCACAAGAGATACCTCTACA
>JAPOOP010000028.1 GCA_026713385.1 Candidatus Poribacteria bacterium
GAATCCTAATCTGCGGAGGTGATGGTAAGCGGCGAGTTGGATGTCTTTCGCGGCGTTTTGTGAGACCTTTATAGGGAAGTAAGCGAACCCAAGTGTAAAGAGGTACATGCCGAATGCGACCAGCATCCAGAGTCCGCAAGTGGGCAACAGTTTGTCAGCGTTTTTTGCGAGAAAGACATCGTCAATCAGAGTCTTTTCGATCCACGGGAGAACGATGAACCCACCCCAGTAACCGAGCTGGCAAAGAATGTAAAGGGTTTGGAAATGCCAATACGGTTTTATGTATGACAGGAGCCGCAGAACATCTTTCACTTTATCTTCCCTTGCGGATTGAAATCCAATTCTACTCTATAATATTTTCAATACTCAAAAGCTGATCGGAAAAGGGAAATCTCAGGCAAGCATACTTCTTGACCGAGAATACCCTATTCCCAGTCCCTCTATGCGCGTATTGTTACTACAAACGAGTCCCTAAAAAGTTGCATATTTCCATTCTCTTTCTTGTTAATGACGCGATTTGGAGACGAAAAGGGTGCATAATTTTGTAAAAAATCGCAAAAAGTGGAAGATAATGTTTTTATTCCTGCCATATGCCGATGTCGCGGTAGAAACGGACTGCACCCGGATGAAAAGGGGTGCCTATATCCTTGACGACATTTTTCGGATTGATGGCTTTGCCAGCACCATGCCGTTTCACGACTTCCGCGCGATGCGTATACAAAGTCTTTACGAATTCGTAAACCGTATTTTCATCTGCATTCTCAGCACTAATCAGGTGCATCGCGCCCACGTTCATGCTCGCGAACGGCTCCATCTGTCCTTTGTAGGTATTGGCAGGGATAGTTACGGCATTAAAGAAAGGATAATCTGCAAAGAGAGACTGTTTCGCCGCATCGTCGAATGGGATGAAAAAGATGTTTTGAGACGTGCTGGCTTGGGTAGCGGCTGGTGTTGGGATCGCACCACCGACGAATGCAGCGGCGGCGGAACCGTCCGCTAACAAATCTACTGCGCCGATATAAGTGCTGTTGATTGGTGTGAAATCGTCGTACGTGATACCGTGTGCTGCCAGTATCGGTTTAAGGAAGTATTCAAAGCCTGCACCCGCCGGTCCAACAACAATCCGTTTACCGGCAAAGTCTCGAATTCCGCGGATATCGGAGGACTGCGGCGTAAGGAACAGACCGACATTCGGAGCAAGCGTCATGACGTTACGGATAGCGTGTTCGGTTCCCCACGCACCTTCGCCGCGCACAGCAAAATAGGAGATTGCGGCGTTGGCGAGCGCGAATTCCAGTTCACCATTCACGACGCGCCGGATATTTTCCTGTGTACCTTTAGTGGCTTCAGCGGTCACTTCCCAGTTCGCTTCTGTAACGTTACCGTCAACCACTTCAGCAATTGCGGAACCGACAACAAAGAACGCGCCACCAGCAGGGGCGGTGCCGATGCTGATATAGCGGCGTTTTGTAGAATCATCGTTCACTAACTCGGCAGGTGTATCACCCTTCTCATTTTGGGCTGTGTTGCGTTTTGAAGCGTTATCGCACCCGATGGCGAGTATAACGCAGAGAATCGATAGGTAGGACAGGACTGATTTCATGAGGATCTCCTATAGGTTATGGTTGTTTCGGGCTTACAAGGTTTCCTTCCGATTCCGTATCAATTGAGCGGCACTTCAGGGGGAAATGGGCACATTTCTGCCATCGCTGGGAAGATATGCGTTACGTCTTTTCTAAACACATCGCCACTCAAGATGTCAACGATGCCTCCCTGATGCTCTGGGTATTCTGATAGGAACCGTGCAAAACTAAATTCCTTTGTGTAGAAAGCATAGACGAGTTTCCGAAATGCCTCCATTCCCTTTACAAACGCAGGTCCGAAACTTCCGAGCTGCGCTTCGGAGAAGTCATTCTTATCGAATGCTTCGATGATGACATCCGCTGCCATCTCTCCAGATTTGAGTGCCAGAAACAGTCCGGTCGAGTAGACGGGATCCAAGAACCCGAATGCGTCACCTACGAGTACCCAGTTATTGCCTGCGATACGACTGGCGCGATAGGAGAAGTCTTTTGTGGTCTGGATGGGGAGGAGTTGCTTCGCGCCTTCGAGCCGTTGCTGCAATGGCGCACACTTCGCGAGTTCTTCGTTGAAGATTTTTTGGGCATTGAGTTTGCCATCGGCATCTCTTCGATTTTGAAGCAGGTAGTCCAACTCGCCCACAACCCCGATACTCGTGCGGTTATAGGGGAGTGGGATCGACCAGAACCAAGAATCTTTTTCTTCGGTGTGTAGGATGAGTGTCGCGCCTTCGTCGATGCCTTCGTCTCTGTGTCCATCTTCGTAGTGTGTGAAGAGCGATGCCATTTTGAGGTTCGGCTCTATCGTATTCAGTTTCAGTTGCCTTCCGATGAGCGATCGCTGTCCGGTGGAATCCGCGATGACGGTTGCATGGAGAGTTTCACGGGTGCCGTCTGTGTGCTGTATA
>JAPOOP010000279.1 GCA_026713385.1 Candidatus Poribacteria bacterium
GACAGTTCCGGAAAGCCACGCGCAAGGGGAAGAGAAACTCTATATCGGTAAAACGGGGTATAACGCTGCGAAGTTCTACCTTGATGACCTCTATGTTTACGACAGAGCCCTCAGTGCTGATGAGGTAGCAATTGTCATGGACGGTCTTCTCACCCCTGTGGAACCGCAAAACAAACTCGCTGCGACGTGGGGACTACTGAAAACACGCCGTGATTAATTTCACATCATAAAATGTGGGGTGGCTCTTACGTCGTCCCACATCCATTTTCACATCTATACTTGCCTGTTTTCTACAGCGAAGCTTGTCCCTCCATCGCTACAGATAGATAACACAAATCCGAACGCCAGCGACAATACAATAAATGCTTTGAATTTTATAGATGGCATCGGAAAGTTTCAGACGCAGATTTTCCTTGACATATTTAAGCAATTCTTTTACGATATTTTGTGAGTTAAAACGCGGGCTCTTTTTCGGGTCCGCACGGTACATCAATTGCGTTTAAGACATGAGGAGGTATGCTCATGCGTTCGATGATATATCTGTTCGTCGTTGCTCTACTGATAGTAAGCAGCGCACTCACCACACATGCGGCAAATGTTGAAGATGATGGTTTAATCCTTTACTTCAGTTTCGATGAGGCAAAAGGCGGAAATCTTGTAGATGGAACCGGTGGCGGAAACGATGGTGAAATAGTTGATGGCGCGAAGATCGTCAAGGATGAAGTTGTCCACGGTAATGGCGCAATGTTATTCGCAAAACCAGGGGACAGCGTGACAGTCGATTCTTTCAAAGAATTAGAAGACTACACGGACAACTCCTATCTCTTCTGGCTCAACTTTACGGATCCGAACTCCGGTGGCTGGGATCAAATTATTGCGAAAAAAGCCCCTGGCTCTGACCGTTCCCCCGGTATTTGGACCTGTAACCGTGTGCCTTTGCACATCCACTACCGGTTCAATCCAGGGAATGCCGGAAGCCATTGTGTTGGTCCTGATGGAGAAGGTGATACATTTGATGAAAATAAATGGTATCACATTGCTGGTATAAAAGAAGGGACCGACTTCCTGTTTTACATTGATGGCAAAGAGGTTGATAAACAGACTGTTCCGAAGGATCACGCCCAAGGCGAAGAGAAACTTTACATCGGTAGAACGGGGTATAACGCCGCGAAGTTCTATATCGACGATCTCTACGTTTACGACAGAGCTCTCAGCGATAAAGAAATTGTAAGCGTTAAGGACGGTGATCTGCTTCCTGTTGAACCTGAGGACAAGGTCGCTACGACGTGGGGGCAGCTGAAAAAGCGTCGTGACTAATTTTACACCCTGAAACGTTGGGACGGCTCCCGCGCCGTCCCACACTTACTCTCTCATCCGCGTATGTTTACGCATCAACACCATCTACTCCCCACAATGAAAACTTTAATCACCTTCTTCGTTCTGCTCATTTCGCTGTCATCGATACACGGGTGGTGCGATACTGAACAGGAATTGAGCAGTAGATTCGAACGCGGTGTGTATTACCTTGATGTGGAGCAGTACGATCTGGCACTCGCCGAATTTCAAAATATCAGGAAGGCATACACGACCTCAGAGAGTATTGGAAGTCTCGCCGAGTGCTATATAGGCATTGTCTATCAGGAGCTTAACAGCTTAAGCGAAGCGGTAACGGCATATCAGAGTGCTTTAGCACTGAAAGCACCACAACATGTGCATGGAACCGCGCACCTTCATTTAGGCATCATTTACAAAACGCAAGGCGAATTGACGCATGCCGAAAGTCATCTCAAACAGGCACTCAACCTGCTTCCTGATACCTCAGAAGTACACATCCATCTCGGTGATGTGTATGTGCTGCAGCACCGATTGAACGTGGCTGAAAGTGCCTATCGCGAGGGTATCCGCTTAAATCCTGACCATACTGAATCCTATTACGGATTGGGAAGGGTGTCAGAACTACAGAATCGCCTGCAACAGGCGATGGAATATTACGATGCCGCACTCGTGCGAAATCAGTATTTATCACAAGCACATTATCGGCGCGCCCTCACCTATCGGCGGCTTGGGAATAGCGAACAAGCAACTGCCGCGATGGCACAGTTTCAACACTTGAAAACTTACGAAGACACGGTTCATCAGTATCGGGAAGCACTCTATACAAATCCGCATCTGCCGATGCTATACATCAAATTAGGGGAACTCCACGAGGCTTATAACAATTTAACAGCCGCAGTTCGGGTTTACGAAACTGCCACACAGGTGCATCCGTCTTACTTGCCAGCGCACACCCATCTCGGCGAAGTTCTCATCAAACAGCGAGCGTTTGAAAAAGCAGCACTGACGTATCAGAAAGCCGCAAAAATCGCACCAGATGATTCACAGACATGGCTGAAGTTAGGTGTCATCTATATCAACCAACAGCAGTTTGAACCAGCGATTGCAGCGTTCAAACGTGCAATTGCTGTAGATAACACAGCAGCAGAAGCATATAACAACTTGGCGCGTCTTTATGCAGGACTCGGTAAAGAGATGCAAAAGGCAATTGACTTAGCAAAACACGCCGTCTCTTTGGCACCAACTGCGAGATACTACGATACGCTTGCATACACCTACTATCGCAACACACAATATGCCGAAGCTTTGGAAGCGATTCATCAAGCCATCTCACTCGCACCAGATACAAACGCATACAACAATCTACTATTGAAAATTCAGGCGGCGCAAAAGGAGCATAGATGAAAAAAGGAATATGTATTGGGTCATTACCGGGCAATTCGACGGAGGCACGGTTTAAACTCGCGAAAGAAGCGGGTTTTGACGGTGTTGAAATCGGCACTCTCACAAACGACACCAACCGGCTTCAGACCAAAGAGATTGCAACACAACATCAAGTTGAAGTGTTCAGTGTGATGAATAGCAAACACTGGTCATGTCCACTTTCCGATGCCGATGACACGGTTCGTGCCGAATCGCGAGAAGGGATGCTTGACTCCATAGCAACCGCAACGACTATCGGAGCAGACACAGTGTTACTCGTTCCTGCTGTTGTCAATGATGCGACTCACTACGAAATAGCGTATGAACGCTCACAAGCGGAAATTCGCAAACTGATTCCAGAAGCAGCAAAAAAAGGTATCACAATCGCTATTGAGAACGTTTGGAATAAATTTCTACTCAGCCCGATGGAATTTTCTCGATATCTCGACGAATTTGAGAATGAAACAGTGACAGCCTATTTTGACGTTGGTAACATTGTACTGTACGGGTATCCACAACACTGGATCCGATCCTTGGGGAACCGCATCTCTAAAGTACATGTTAAAGGCTTCAACGCGAATGAGAGTCGGTTTACCTATCTGATCGAAGACTGCACAATCGATTGGAACGCTGTCATGGTAGCACTTGAAGACATCGGATATGATGACTACATGACTGCGGAACTCCCGGTTGACGGAGATAATCCGGAAGGCAGGGTGCATAGTATCAGCAATGATATGGACAGAATTATCGCTGGAACTGTTTAACACTAACCCCAAAAACACTAATACAATTGGAAAGTGCCTCTACGAAATAAATGGAAGTTATTATTCAACCGACTTATGCGCAACTTGTGGCGGTTTCAGCCGGAATTATCCGAGACGCGCTGCTAAAAAAGCCGAGCCTCGTTTTGGGACTCGCTACCGGTAGCACGCCCATCGGGCTTTATGAAGCCTTGGCACGGATGCACAAAACGGACGGACTCGATTTCTCATCCGTGACGACTTTTAATCTCGATGAGTATGTTGGGATTCCACCGAACCATCCGCACAGTTACCACACCTTTATGGCAACCCACTTCTTTAATGCCGTTAATATTCCCGATGAGAATTGTCATATCCCACAAAGTACGGCTGTGGCACACGAAGAATTTTGTGAGCAGTACGAAGCCGCAATTGTGAATGCGGGCGGCATTGACATACAGGTACTCGGTATTGGAAAAGATGGACACATCGGTTTTAATGAACCCAGTTCATCCCTGGGATCCCGGACCCGCATCAAGACATTGACTCAAAGTACGCTGGAGGCGAACGCACCGCATTTTGGTGGAACCGTGGATGCAGTGCCAAAAACGGCGATTACGATGGGAGTAGGCACGATTATGGAAGCGAAACAGTGCCTGCTATTGGCAAACGGTGAATCGAAAGCAGGAGCGATTGCTCATGCCGTGGAGGGACCTATCACTGCGGAAGTGCCGGCATCGGTGTTACAGATGCATCCCCGAACGGTTGTTATCATCGACGAAGCAGCGGCTTCGCAATTGAAGCGCGTAGATTATTATAAACAGGTTTATGCGAACAAGCAGAAACTATTGTCTCAAAGACACTAAATTTCTGCTGCGTGAAACTGGTACGCTTGAATAGTCCAGATAAGAGTGTGGAAAATAGAACACTGTGACAATTCCTATTCGTCGGACAGACCGTACTCTTTTGCTTTCCGTTGAATTGTTCGTCGACTCACCCTGAGAATTTCCGCGGCTTTTGCCTTGTTATTGTCCACGGATTCGAGGGTAGCGCGCAGAGCCTCTCGGTTAATCTCATCAAGCGACATGCCGACTTCCACATTTAAACGTTGTCCACCATTATTCGCACCAACTTGCCAGACATCAGGAACTGAAAGTAAATTTGAAAACTCTGTTCCCGTTGCATTGAGAATGCGTTCGGGTAGGTGAATCTGCTGGATTGTCGATTGGTCGAACATAACGACCATACCTTCAATGCAGTTTTTCAACTCACGGACATTTCCTGGCCAGTCGTATTTCATTAACGTTCTAACTGCCTCGGGTGCGATCGTTACTGGAGACTTACCGTTCTGTTGGCTAAATTCTTCAAGGAAATCTTTAACGAGCAACGGAACATCTTCAATACGCTCCTGAAGCGTTGGCAGATAGACAGGCACTACGTTAAGCCGATCATAGAGATCTGGGAGGAATTCTCGGCTGCTGGAAGCGGCTTCCAAATCGTGGTTCGTGGCACACACAACACGGACATCGACCTGAATTGTTTTGTCACCACCGACCCGCTCAAATTCGCGTTCTTCGAGGACGCGCAAAAGGCGCGCTTGATTGGATAGACTCAGTTGTGAGACTTCATCAAGAAACAGGGTGCCACCATGCGCAAGCTCAAATCTCCCTTTGCGTTGATAATACGCGCCACTGAATGCGCCGCGCTCATGGCCAAAGAGTTCAGATTCTGCGAGGTTTTCATTTAGTGTTGCACAATTGAAGGCAATAAGAGAACCACGCCGTAAACTCCGATGATGAATCGCCCGGGCAACTAATTCTTTGCCCGTACCCCGCGCACCGTATATCATCACAGTTGCTTTTGTCGGTGCGATCTGCGTAATCATGTTGCGAATTTTCGTAATCTGAGGAGACTTCCCTGTGAGGCGGCGCAATCCTTCTTTCTCATCTATTTGTGATTGTAGTTGCCGATTTTCAAAAGCAAGGCGTTGGTTTTCGAGCGTCCTATGTAGAAGTGCCGCCAGATGGACAGGATTAACAGGCTTCGGGAGAAAAAAGGTGTCTTTATATGCCAGCATCGCTTTGATACCGATATCGGTTTCCAGAATGTTAGGTTCTGTAATAAAAATAACACCAACATCAGGTTGATGTTGCGCAGCGGCATCGAGTAGGGTCAATCCATCAATCCGTTCTGCTTTCAATTGTGCAATGAGAATATCTACCTTGAGGTGCTCAATATGATGAAACGCTTGATACATATTCCCTGTAACGACAAGACGCAGCCCTTGACCTGCAAGTGTTTCACAAACAAGTTCTCGTTCGGTCCTGTCGGCATCTACAATAAGCACCGTTTTCTGCGTGTTCATACTTGGAGCACCTTCCAAAATCCCATATTTTCACTCAAGGCATTTTATTGAAAAAATGTTTGTTTAAAATTGCAAATTCATGTAAACTATAAAATTATACTAAACGGTAGAATTATAATACCTGATACGAAGAATTTTATTTGCACTTTTCCGGAGGAATGAATGGACAAAAAGCTTAGCTCACTGCATAGACTCGGTGGGCTCACTGGCGGCTTGAGCGGCTTTCTCATGCTTGCGTCAAGTATTTGGTTTATTTTTGGTTTATCGACTATTTCTTCACTCTCATCAGAAGAACAGCTTGAATTCATAGGAAAAATCGGGGTTTATCACGGAATAGGGGTCGTTTCGATTATTTTACTTGTGCCAACCCTATTGGCTGGATACGGTTTACTCTCTTCAGACGCAGGTTCACGAAGTATTTTGGGAACAAGCTTCGCCATACCTTGGCTTATCATAGAATTGATAGCCCATTGTTCACAAACTGCTCCGTTAAACTCACTATCCGAACTTGCCGGTGAATCGACGACTGCTGCAATTGGCACGTCACTCTATACCCTGTGGGCAGAGTGGGGCGAAGCCCTCTTCATGACCGGCGCGTTCCTCTGTGGTCTTTTTGCAATTTGCTACGGTTCCGCGCTCCATTCGTGGGGAAATCAGGTTGCCGGTTATCTGTTCTTTGTTTCAGTGATTGCCTTTCCAGTAGGCGTTCTTTTTGACTTCGGGATACAATTGCATATTCTCATCCGAGGCATCGCGTTCCTGTTCTTTGGTGGTATCCTGATACAAGCACCACATGAAGACGAGATATAGTGGACAATAGAACCAAACAACAGCCACTATACAATAAACGTTCTAATAGAACTTACCCTATTCCTCGTCTTCATTTAGCAATCTCTCCAACTCTGCCAAAATATCTTCTTCATCGCTTTCCGCTTCGGTAGTGTCTGCATCGAGTGTCTCCAAATCAGATCGAAATTCTATGAGGTTGCTGAGATAGCGTTCACGCGTAATATTTTCTGCTTCACCGTGTTCTTCGCGTAAACATTCGCCACAGAACTCCCCAATCTGCTGAATCCCAGTGTCAATATATTGTAATGCTGCTGCTGTATCATCCGCTTGCAGACTCAACTCCGCCTTGGCAATGCTGTACATCATGAGCATATAACCCTTATACTGGTAACTCCGCCAAGCGATTTCGGATGGAGCACATTCGCGTGCCAAATTTGTTACAGCAAGATTAGCAGCAGTATCGCGCTGGACATCTTCCCACCGTTTGATACCTGCGAATAACAGATAACGGGTATAACGATGAAAAGATTCCTCAAACAGGTTTTCCCATTCCTCCGCCTCCAATTGAAACCCCTCACGGGTTCCGTGCTGTTCTTCATACTCTCGCAACCTTGCGAAGAAGTAATCGTAATAGGAATCTACACCATGTGGACGCATACCATCGGGTCGACCGGTTGCGTAAATGCGCGAGATAGTGAAGGCATTGGGTTGTACAACCACGACTTCCCTACCATCTTCAATTTGCAGAACACTTACAGGACGTTCCGCATCAAGGTTTAGCGACTCAAGTATTCGATCGAAGGTTTGAACCCATCGGGTGTTTCTTTGTATAGAATCATTCGCCATTTATATATCCTTTTTGATTTTTGTCTTTGGCACAAAGGGCTGACTTTCACCAGACAAAAAACTACTGAAGCATCTGAAAATAATCTTGGAGTGGCGTGACTGTAATATCTCCTCGCTGCAACGCGTCAATGGCGTTAACAGCCGCAGCCGCACCCGGTATAGTTGAGAAGATCGGGATATCATGTGCTATCGCCATTTCGCGGATTAGGAGCTCATTCGGACGATGTAAATCACCAGTCGGTGTGTTGATAATTAAATCCACTGCATGATTCTTGATGTAATCATGAATCGTCGGTCTCCCTTTACCGATACTGAAGACCAGCTCTGGCTTCATTCCGTTGCGAAGTAGGACCTTTGCGGTTCCGTGCGTAGCGATAAGCTCAAAGCCCATGTCGGTAAGTTTCTTGGCGATGAAGATAATGGCACGCTTGTCTTTATTTTTGACACTGATGAAGACCTTACCGCCGACTGGTAACGTATAACCACATGCCTTTTGTGCCTTGGCAAATGCGCGTGAAACATCAGTATCAATTCCCATGACCTCCCCAGTCGATTTCATCTCAGGACCCAAGCGCGTGTTTGAACCGGGGAAGCGGTTAAAAGGAAATACCGGTGCCTTAACGCTGAAATACGCCGGTTCAATTTCGCTCGTAAATCCAAGCTCAGTGAGGGTTTTGCCAGCCATCGTGCGTGCTGCAAGTTTTGCTAATGGCACACCAATGGCTTTACTAACAAATGGAATAGTTCTGGATGCACGCGGATTCACCTCAAGCACATAAATCTCATCGTTCTTTATTGCGTATTGGACATTCATCAAGCCGCGTACACGTAGTGCTTTCGCCAAAGCATAGGTAAAGGTTTTGAGATTTTCAATCTGTTCATCCACGAGCGTATAAGGTGGCAACACACAGTCGCTGTCCCCTGAATGGATGCCAGCCTCCTCAATATGCTCCATGATGCCACCGACAACGGTAAGGTCCCCATCGGATATTGCATCAACATCCACTTCAATCGCTTCTTCAAGGTATTTATCAATGAGTACAGGATGTTCAGGTGAAGCTTGAACAGCGGAATGCATGTATTCGTGCAGGAGCTCATCATCGTAAACGATCTGCATGGCACGTCCACCTAAAACATACGACGGACGAACAATAACAGGATAGCCGAGTGCCGCAGCAATAGGGACAGCCTCCTCACTCGATGTCGCAGTTCCGTTAGGCGGTTGCATTAACCCGATTTCGTCTAAAACTTCTTTGAAAAGACGCCGGTCTTCCGAACGGGCTATATCCTCAGGACTCGTGCCGATAATCGGCACACCTGCATCTTTGAGTGCAATCGCGAGGTTCAAAGGGGTCTGCCCACCAAACTGAACAATAACACCAGATGGCTTTTCTTTGTGGTAAATATTTAGAACATCTTCACAAGTCAACGGCTCAAAGTAGAGTCGATCGGATGTGTCATAATCGGTACTAACGGTTTCCGGGTTGCTATTTACCATGATGGTCTCATAACCATCGGCTTTGAGTGCGAGGGCGGCATGGACACAACAGTAATCGAATTCGATCCCCTGTCCAATACGATTCGGACCGCCACCAAGAATCATAATTTTGGGTTTATCAGATGGTCGCACTTCATCTTCACTCGAACACGTAGAATAATAGTAAGGCGTTTCTGCTTCAAACTCAGCGGCACAAGTGTCAACAGTTTTGAAAGTTGCATTAATGCCGAGTCCCTTCCGACATTCGCGGATGGTTTCTTCGGAGACATCGTAAATGTCCCCCAACTGTCGATCTGAAAATCCGAATTGTTTTGCTTGTTGTAAGAGTTTTTTTGGAACCTCACCATCTGCCTCAGGATTTTGTAAATGTTGATTTATACATCGCCGGGCATCAGGTTCAGACAAAGCGTTTTCAAAATCAACGATTTCCTTTATATTGTAGAGAAAAAATGGATCGATGTGTGTGTAAGCGTGAATTTCCTCAATGCCCATCCCACGTGCGAGAGCAGCTTTAATATAAAAGATCCGTTCGACGTTCGGAATGATTAACTTGCTCGGCAGTTCAGACAGCGGTAGCTCATCAAGTGGATGGTTATCTAAACCGTGCCATCCGGTCTCCAACGAGCGCAGCCCTTTCTGTAACGCCTCTTTAAAGGTTCTTCCGATAGCCATTGCCTCGCCGACAGACTTCATCTGCGTTGTGAGTGTTTCATCGGTCCCTTGGAACTTTTCAAATGCCCATCTCGGAATCTTGACGACGACATAATCAATAGTCGGCTCAAAGCAAGCAGGGGTCTCAGCAGTAATGTCGTTGGGAATTTCATCTAAATTATAGCCGACAGCAAGTTTCGCTGCGATTTTCGCGATTGGAAACCCAGTGGCTTTCGACGCAAGCGCGGAACTCCGGGAAACACGGGGGTTCATCTCAATGACGACCTGTTTGCCAGTCTTTGGGTCAACAGCAAATTGGATATTGGAACCCCCTGTGTCCACACCAATCTCACGAATAATCTTAATTGCTGAATCCCGCATCAGTTGATATTCTTTATCCGTCAACGTTTGGATAGGTGCGACCGTAATACTATCACCGGTGTGGACACCCATAGCATCAACATTTTCGATGGAGCATATTATGACGACATTGTCTGCCCCGTCACGCATGACTTCTAACTCGAATTCTTTCCATCCGATGACAGATTCTTCAATGAGCAGTTCACTGATTGGACTCAGGGCAAGCCCCGACGCGACCATTTTCTCGTATTCTTCGATGTTGTAAGCGATACCACCACCTGTACCACCGAGTGTAAACGCAGGGCGGATAATCGCAGGAAAGCCGATCTCTTGAACGAGCGCAAGTGCCTCTTGTACCGAGTGGGCAATACCACTCCGCGGAACTGCCAATCCGATTTTTATCATCGCGTCTTTGAAGAGCGCACGGTCCTCTGCCTTTTGGATAGCAGGCAATTTCGCGCCAATGAGCTCAACCCCATATTTCTCTAACACACCAGATTCTGCAAGTTCAACTGACACGTTCAAAGCGGTTTGTCCACCGAGTGTCGGCAACAATGCTTGCGGACGCTCTTTGGCAATTATTAACTCCACAGTATCCGCCGTAATCGGCTCAATGTACGTCCGATCAGCGAAATCCGGATCGGTCATAATGGTAGCAGGATTGCTATTGACAAGGGTAATTTCATACCCTTCCTCTCTGAGTGCCTTACACGCCTGTGTTCCGGAATAATCAAATTCACATGCCTGCCCAATAATAATGGCACCGGACCCGATAATTAAGATTTTTTTTATGTCTGTTCGTTTTGGCATTTTTTAATTATACCTTGCGGTTAAACGACGTGGATTCTATCTTTAGCGCGCTTTTCCCAAATCCGCCTGCGCCTGCTTCGCAGTGAGAATGCAGGCTACAGGTTCCGGATTTTGGCTACGTTACGTGCTAACGGTTTTAGTATTATACCTTACAAATTCTTATAGTAGTTGTGGCTCCACCAAAAAACCTGCTTGAAACGAAGTGGAAAGCAGAGCGAAAACTTAATCATTAAAAAATTCTGTAAAACGCGAGAAGAGATAACTGGCATCGTGCGGACCCGGCGATGCTTCCGGATGATACTGCACAGAAAAAATGGGATACTCCCTATGCTCTATCCCTTCAAGTGTATCATCGTTCAGATTGACGTGCGTAACGTCAACACTATTCGGTAGTGAATCGATATCTACGCAAAACCCATGATTTTGCGAGGTAATTTCGACTCGATCAGTCTCAAGATGTTTGACGGGTTGGTTGGCACCTCGGTGTCCAAATTTCAGTTTAAATGTCTTCCCACCAAGCGCAAGTCCCAAAAGCTGATGCCCCAAACAGATGCCGAAAAGCGGTTTTTTGCCTATCAGGGATCGGATGGTCTGGGTCGCATAGTCAACCGGCATAGGATCACCCGGACCATTCGAGAGGAACACACCATCCGGTTCCGCTGCGAGAATTTCCTCAGCAGATGTTCTCGCCGGGACCACTTGTACCTCACACCCATGTTCAGTCAGTTGACGCAAAATATTATATTTGATGCCGAAATCGAGGGCGACGACGCGATATTTGGCGTGGGAATTGTTCTCCTCAGGTTGCTGCCACGCGTACGAACTCGGACACGTCACTCGCTGGACCAAATCCCAACCTACCAAACCGTGCCACGCTTTGGCTTTCGCGACAAGACTCTCAGGATTCAGGTCCTCCGTAGAGAGACATCCATTCATCACCCCGTGAACACGGAGACGGCGGGTGAGTGCACGAGTATCAATGCCTTGGATGCCAATAACGTCGTGTTCAGCAAGGTAAGAATCCAAACTCCATTTTGAGCGCCAATTGCTATAGTATGCACTGTATTCACGAACGACAAACCCTTCTACCTGCGGTCCGATAGATTCTACGTCTGCTTCGTTACAACCGTAATTGCCTATCAATGGGTATGTCATCGTCACGATTTGTCCTTTGTAGGAGGGATCAGTCAAAACTTCCTGATAGCCCGTCATACTGGTATTAAAGACGACTTCGCCAACGGTTTCGCCCGTCGCGCCAAACTGCTCGCCTTCAAAGACTGTCCCGTCCGCTAATGCGAGAATCGCTTTCATATTTTTAATTTTCCTTGCGGTTCGTTCAGGCGGATTGCGTGAGGAATAGTCCTCTCCGTATATCCGCCCGCGCCTGCTTCGCAGTGAGAATGCAGGCTACACACTTTTTTATTGTGAACTGGGGCGCACTCCTATTCTGCTGCCCTCTCTGAGTGTAATGGCATGCCACCCCTTAAGTTCCCAACCTTCAAAAGGAGTGTTTTGACTTTTTGAACGAGATTTTGTCACATCAACCTGATTAACGAAGTCAGGATTAATCGCTGTCACATCTCCGACTGCCCCAACAGAAAGTGTTCCACGATTGATACCGAGTATATTTGCTGGAATAGAGGTCATTTTTGCAATTGCCTTAGTCGCCGTAAGATGCCCCGGTGCAACAAGGGACGTAAACACAAGTGGCACACAGGTCTCCAGACCGATAATTCCATTCGGTGCCTCAAGCATGCCTTGTGCCTTTTCTTCTGATGCATGCGGCGCGTGGTCCGTAGCGATTGCGTCAATTGTGCCATCGCGTAAACCCTCAATAACAGCGTCAATATCGGCCTGCGTACGCAGCGGTGGATGCATCTTGGCGTTCGTCCCTTGCTTTTCTATTTCCCTATCGGTGAGGATCCAGTGATGTGGACACGCCTCGGCAGTCACATGGACACCTCGACGTTTTCCTTGACGTACCAACTCAACCGCTCCTGCGGTGCTGACATGAAGAACATGCAGATGTCCACCTGTCATCTCTGCTAACATGATGTCGCGTGCGACGATGATGTCCTCCGCGGCGTTTGGGCTTCCGGTAAGTCCCAATTTTCGGGACGTTTCTCCTAAATTCATGACGGCTCCTGCGTTAAGATTGTGCTCTTCACAGTGAACCATAATTGGAAAACCGAGTTCCGCGCTCAAGGCGAGTGCGTCGCGCATAAGGGCGGCGTTCATGACAGTAACGCCATCATCACTGAAACCAACTGCACCCGCGGAACACATCCCACGCATATCTGTGAGTTCAGCGCCCGCGAGATTTTTGGTGATACTCCCGAAAGGGAATACGTTTGTCTCTGCAGTCTCGCGCGCGATGTCATAAATCTGCTCAATCTTTTCGGGCGTGTCTATTACAGGAGACGTGTTTGCCATACAAGCCACCGATGTGAATCCACCTGCTGCAGCTGCAGCCGTGCCAGTAGCAACCGTCTCTTTATGCTCAAAACCGGGTTCACGGAGATGGACATGCATATCGATTAATCCCGGTGCCACAATCAGTCCCGTTGCGTCATAGACATTGTCGGTCTTGGATTGCTGAACGGCACCCGGAGTGTACCTACTACTATTAACCGAAGCAATTTTGCCGTTGGCAATAGACAGGTCACCGACTTCATCAATATTATTCATAGGATCGATAATATGCCCGTTAGTGATAAACGCGTCACTCATTCCTCATCCCTTTCATAAATCACCGCCGAATCTACGCCGCTCTCTTCGGCGAGCTGCACTCTGACGAACTCTTTTCGGGAGGTGGGTACATTTTTACCGACATAATCGGAGGCGATTGGCAATTCGCGGTGTCCCCTATCAATCAGAGTCGCCAATTGGATCGCAGCTGGGCGACCGAAATCCATAAGCGCATCCATTGCAGCCCGAACAGTACGCCCAGTGTAGAGCACCTCATCCACTAAAATGACCCATTTCCCAGTAATGTCAAAGGAGAGTTCGGTGCTGCTGACTTGGATTTGCGTCTCATGGAGATTGATATCATCACGGTAAAGGGTGACGTCAATGGCTCCCACATCAACTTCAATATTTTCGATCCGCTCAAGGTTTTCAGCAATGCGATGCGCAAGAATATCACCCCGACTTTTAACGCCGACGAGTACGAGATCGTCAATGTGTTTATGATTGTGCTCTAAAATCTCGTGGGCGATCCTGAGCAAGGCGCGGCGAATTTCTTCGGTGTTCATTACTTGTGCTTTTTCACGCCCCAAGGTATCTAAAGAAGTCATTTATTCTTTGTCCCGTTTATCCATCAACTCGTGCTTTAATGTCTTGTAAAGGAATCAAGTTGATGGGTAAAGTTTATCACTTGTGTTCTGTTAATAAAAAAAAGCCTTTCACGTCTAATGTGACGAGAAAGGCAGCATCCAATTGATTCCAATGGACAGTCTACATTATGATTCCAATTCAAATTGTGCTTTTGCATCCTTTTTTCAACCTCTCTGGATTGGATTAAAAAGGTTCTTGACATCAACGCCCTACTTCCTA
>JAPOOP010000027.1 GCA_026713385.1 Candidatus Poribacteria bacterium
CTCAAATCTGAGACTTGGCTTTCAATTCCAAATACTTATTCACGACCGCCATTGTCAACTGATGCGCAGGAACATCAATCGTGATGACCCCGCGACGACGCAGAATATCTAACGTTGCCTGTTTCTCCTGCAACAACCGCTCAGCGATCGCCTTCTGGTAAACCGACTTGGAATCCGTAGACTTCTGTTCCGCCAATTCAACGATACCAGAATCCGTCAAGGTCACACAAGCAACGAGGTGATGCTTAGAGAGTTGAGACACATAGGCGGCGATCCCTTCAGCAGAATCACTATCCAAGATGTCCGTAAATAGGATGATGAGCGCACGTTTGCGCTGCTTTGAAGCGAGATACTTGAATGCCGCTTCAAAATCCGGTTCCACCGAGTGAGCAGGGAGCGCGTAGATCGTTTCCAGCATCGTGAGAAACTGCTTTTTGCCGGATTTCGGCGCGAGGTATTGATGAACGGTATCCGCAAAAGCGATCAACCCAACCTTATCCGCCTTGAGCGTCGAGACATACGCAGTCATCAAGGTTGTATTAATGGCATAATCCAATTTAAGCATCGCCTTTTGCGATATAACCTCCGCTGAAGGGAGTGTGGTCGCTTCAAAAAGAATCGGCGATGCCATGAGTCTCCCAGTGTCCAACATAATGACGACATCTTGGCTCCGTTCAGTCTCAAATTCCCGAACAATCGGTTTCCGTTGCCTTGCGGTGGCATTCCAATCAATACGGCGGAAATCGTCGTCAGGAAAATACTCACGGAGTCGCTCTATCTCCGTGCCTTCCCCGAACCGTCGTGAATTCTTCAGTCCGATCTGATGGAGCATCCCACGCTTCACCAAGAGTTCATATTGTCGAACGGCTTGTAGGTTCGGATAGACTTTTATTTCCGTCGCCGCCGGCAGACACCGTTGTCGGACAACAAGTCCCAAGATCCCGTGACACCGCAGATGTATATCTACAAACCGATAAATTCCGCGTCGTAACGGGGTGAGACGATACGATATATCTGTGTGCTCCATCGGGGAAATATAGCAGTCGTGGACGACAGCATCGAACAGAAACTCGTCGGGGAAATCGTCTTTGAGACGCATCTTGAGCGGGTAACGTGAGCGATTGATGACCTTCAGCGTCACGACGTTCTCCACGCCTAACGAAAACTTGGAATTCATCTCGCGGTGAATCTCGACGTTTTTAAAGAGCGGATTGGTAAGGTAATCCACCGTACTGACGACGAAAAGCACCACCACATAGGCTCCGCCAACAAATAACAGGTTCGGTGAAATGCTGCTAAGTGCAATTGGAACGGCTACTGGCAGTAAGAAGATGAGGAGGCGGTTGCTCAAATGCATTTTTTAATTTTACCTTGCGGATCTTTTAATTTTACCTTGCGGATAAATGATAGCATCTGTGATTTTAACGGTTTTTGTGTTCGAGTCGCCTGCGCCGTTGTTGCAGGCTTAGTCTTTGGAGTTATATCATACCAGATTCTCAAGCGGCGCGGGGTTTTGTGTTTTAGAGCGTTCACTTATTTCTGGGTTTTACTATAAAAGCTAGTGCCGTTGTTGCAGGCTCAGTTTCCGCGTTATTAATTTTTTGAAGAGAGACACCGTGCAGGATCACAGCCTACCCATCTAACTTAACGCGGAATTTCTGCCTCGGCGAGCAATCTATCAATCACATCGTCTGGGGTTAGTCCCTCAATTTCGGCATCTGGTTTCAAGAGAATCCGATGTCGATAAACAGATGGTGCCAAGAATTTTACATCATCAGGCAGAATATAATCTCGTCCTTGAAGTGCGGCGTAGGTTTTGCTCGCTAACAATAACGCAATTGAAGCACGTGGACTTCCCCCTAATACTAATTCATTCGACACACGCGATGCCTCCGCTAAACTGACGATATAACTGAAGATCGAATCCTCCACGGTGACCGCTTGGATCGCATTCTGGCATTCTTGAAGGGACGTGCTGTCAACCACACTTTCGATCCCGACTGTCTCCAAGCGTGTGGCGTTAAAACCGTGGTGATAGTTCATCAAAATCTCTGTTTCCACTTCCGGGAGCGGGTAATCCACGCGTAATTTGAACAGAAACCGGTCAAGTTGCGCTTCGGGAAGTGGGTAAGTGCCTTCGTATTCGATAGGATTCTGTGTTGCTAACACCATAAACGGCGGTGGGAGTTCATGACGAACCCCGTCAATGCTTACCTGCTGCTCCTCCATACACTCTAAGAGCGCCGATTGCGTCTTCGCGGGTGCACGGTTAATCTCATCAGCGAGGAGGATATTTGTGAAAACGGGACCGCGCTTGAGGTTAAACTGGTTCGTCGTCAAATCGTAGACGCTGGTACCGACAATGTCTGACGGCATCAGGTCAGGCGTAAACTGCACACGACTGAATTGCCCGGAGACTATCATTGCCAAAGTTTTCGCAACGAGTGTTTTTGCCGTCCCGGGGACCCCTTCCAACAAGACGTGTCCACCTGAAAATAGGCTAACGACAATAAGCTCAAAAAGTTCTGTTTGTCCAACAATAACCTTTTGTGCCTCTTGCTTCATTTTTTCAAAAACCGTTTGAACGAGATTCGTCATATTTTAATTATACCTTGCGGATTTTTAATTATACCTTGCGGTTCGGTCAGGTGAGTTTCAGGTTTGAAGTACCTTTACGTATATCTAAGGGAAACACCCAAGCAAAAACACTTCCACTTCGTTACAGACTATGGTTACGTAAAATAGCTTAAGAAGCGTTTTGTTGTTTTTTAGACGCGAACCCCCTGGCAGTTTAGGGAAAAATACCTAACGGTTGGTAACCTCTTCACGTTAATTTACAAATTCCGGTGGACAGCCAATCTTGTCTTACCAATATTCGCTTCTTCACGACAGGCATCAACGCGTTTCGCGATGTCAAGCAACTGTGCTTCCGATATATCACTGGACGGTTCCAAGTCCGTCACCAGATGTGCCAGTTCTTCGTCCTCATCAACGGCACCACGTTGCGTCAATTCCGCCAAAAAAGCTGACGTGTCCAAATTCGGATTGACTCGCCAACGATTACCAAGATCCGACCTGAATTTGTCGCGAATGTGCCTTAGAATTTCCGAGCGCGTGTTGCCTTTCTGATACAGGGCAGTCATCGCGTGGACGTACTCCGAGCTTAAACGCCTACTTCTCTCCTGCACATCTAACGGCTTTCCAAACCGACGACCTCTTAACGTTAGAAAAACGAAAAGGATCAGGCAGATATAAACAGCCCCCAAACCACCCCGTGTCCCGAACACAAGTGCCGCAAACGGATTCGGAGGTCTTGTCTCAAGCGTGTAGTATCTCTTTTCAGCAAGTCCGACCTGCGCGTTACGTGGGAGCGTTGACATAAGGTTATAGAGGAACGTAGCGTTACCCTCATCATACTTTAGCCCATCTCTACTGAACAGATAAGCAGAGGCGATGAAGAAAACCCGTCCTTCACCATGGCGTAGCGTCACCACCGTTGCCCCATCCTCTGTCCCATAGAGCGCAACGACCTCGCTGACCATAGGTTCAAGCATAAAACGCGTCCGGGCGCGAATCACATCGACCGAGTGCAGCGGAAAGAACGGTTCGTCCGTAATTCGTCGTGAGAATTCCTGTTTTTCTGGAAACTCGTGTAACTTCAAGCCATACACATTGAAAAGACCGTCCAATCCTGGATCGTCTCCAACCACAATTAAGGTGCCACCGGTGTTGACGAAATCCTGTATATCCTTAATTTCCGTCTCAGTGAGAGCCTTGTTGAGGTCTTGAAGAAACAACGCATCGTACCTCTCGAGACGCGCAGGATATATCTCTGATATTTCCGAGACGCGGAACTTCAGTTTGCGTAAAGTCCGATGAAGGACAGTGCCTGTCTCCAATGCATCACACGAAATCTGAAAACAGATAAGCACAATTAAAATGAAACTGGAAATAGGGTTCCGAACGATTCCCATCTTTTGTCCTTGTCAACACTGCTTTGATGGCTCGAAAATACCAAGATTATAGCAAATTCAGTGTCTTGTATAGACTTCTCGCAACAAGTTCCGATAATCCGCGACGGTCTCTGCATCGCACGGTTTGTGTCCGTACCACACTTCATCGAAAACGGTAACCGCGGGTCCGAGCCTCGCCTGCAGGTCGATGTTTACTTGTGCTTGATGGAGGTATTCGCGATTGGTGAGACTTTTATCGTAAGGGAGTACGCCGCGTTCCTGAAGGTGCAAAATTGCGGAGAGATACAGGAAACGGAGTGCCCCGCGAAAATCGTTCGATGCTTCTGCTATCTCCGCGCGGGCGAGGGCGGCTCGTTCCGTCGCTACCTGCTCCTGCGTGGTTCCTGACACATCATCGCGCGCTTCAATAATCAGGTTCATCCGGATTTGCCGAATAAAAAAGGCAATCACAAGTCCCAGTGCGATGGCACCAATCGGAAACAACACATACCTGAGATCCGCATCCCATCCGCCGTTGGGTTCAAGGATCTTCGCCAAAGCCTTCCGATATTCTTCGTAAGAGACATCCATCTCTGCCCGCGTCTTTAACTCTTCACGAAACGTCCGTTCTTCGACCGTCATTGCGAAAAGCTGAGAAAGCGTTATAAAACAGACGATAACACCAACGCAAATTCTTTTTTTCACAGTCATATCGCCTCTTTTAGAGCGTCCGGTTCCACACCGACCCGTTCCAAATATAGTACGTCAAAATTGCCCATACCGGCACCAAAAAAGTAGCGATCAAACCTTTGACGATAAGAATTGCCACCGTAGCAGGGATACTCAATAACTGTGGCAACACTATCTCAACATCACCACCGATGAAGCGACTCAAGAATTTGAAGTGTGACAATTGTGCCAGCAAGGTTGGTGCGTTGATCTTCAGGCATTACGATTTCCTTGGCGTTGTGTCTGAAAGGTCCGGGAACGAGTGCCTAATCCGTTACCTGCATCTCGATATCATAAGCCTCTTTCCGAATCCGTAAATCAAAGTAGAGTAACGTGGAGCCGATGACACTGATCGGCATTGTGAAGGTAGCAATGATGAGGCTCACCAAACGCCGAATTGTATAAGAGAACCACCCAATTTCGCTTGGCGTTGGAACAAATAGTTGACGGAGTGTGTCTAAAAAATTGTCCGGTTCCTGGGCTTCAGTAAGTCCCATCCAAGAGAGGAGAAACCCTGAAGATGCCTCAAGGATAAAATATATCATGAAAGAGATTAGGGAAATTGACACCATAATTCCAAAGACCCGCCACCATGTGTCTTTAACCAATCCGGTACTGCGGCGTAAGGCATTTCTCGCCGTGGTCTCCTCAAACAGCACAGGAAGTGTATAGAGACCCCATCGAACTGAAAAATAGATTGCAAACGGAATACCGACAATTGTAATCGTCAAGCCACCGACAACTAACGACCAAAGGATAACAACACCGAGGTACGTCCAAAACCGTTGCCACGCTCGCTGCAAAGCCGCTTCCGGGGTAATCTCTCTATCTAAATAGACGTGTGCACTCGCGTATGCTAACCCAGCAACAACGAACGTAGACACGACAACACTAAATAGGATCGTGAATACCATTATCCCCAAACCTGCCACCATCGTGGCATCTGTCTCAAGCAGAAACACAGAAATCAGATCTACACCAAATGATAAGACGAGATACACCACTCCGATTGTAATAAATAATCGGAAGTGGTTCCGATAGAAACTGAACATTCCGTCCAGAATATCCGTGAAATCCATCGCTCGTGTAATCGCTTGTATAGGTGTAGTCCCGGTCTCACTGTTATGGGTCTGTGCTAAATCGTTGTGTTCTTGCATATTCTCCCTACCTTTAAATGATTCAGGACTTACGCAAATTGAGCAAATATCGGATATTTAGACGCAAAAAGCGGTAATTTTCGTTCTTTAAACCCGCTAAACCCCCCTTATCAGGGGGACTTTAAGAGGGAATGCGTAAGTCCTAATGATTATTGGAACACGGTTATTGTATCACAGACTGTTTCTGGTATCAAGGTTCCGTGAAATGTCTGACTTCATCTGAATGTCAAACCCTTCCTTCTGGATCCGCTGGTTGAAGTATAAGAGTGTGACACCGATAACCCAAAGAGGAAAAGTGAAAAGTGAAAGTGCCAAATGGAGACCCGTCATTACTATATACAGGATAAGATCATCCGGAGTGAAAATAGGATTACCAATCGTCCCCCATTCAATGATGTCTATAAGATCAATTTCAATAACGACCCCGCTTAAAACAAGTACAAATCCAACAGAAATTTCAAATACGGCATGGATCGCAGCACTAAGTAGGCAAACAGCAAGCAACATTCCACACATCCGCCACCACATACCACTGACCAGTTCACTGCTACGTTTTAAAGCATGGCGCGCAGAGATACCTTCAAGCAGCGACGTTTCAACGAAGAAGCCCCAACGCACCGCAAAATAGAGTGCGAAAGGGATACCGACAATCGTAACAGCCAAAACGATAACGACAAGTAACCAGAGCAAGGCACACGCGAGTAAGGGAAAGAACCGTTGCAGCACTCGCTCTAAAGCATCGCGGGCAGTAATCCGTCCCCCTAAATAGAGTATCGCACTCGCGACAACGATTCCGCCTATACTCACAATCAAACCAAATATCGTAATGACGAGTACCACTACCAGTTGCACAGAATCTGGCTGAATAAACTGGGGAAAATCAATCAACACCTGTCCAATCAATTCAGCAAAAAGATCAACAGCGGCAATCCCTACAAACACTCGGAAGTGTCGTCGATAGAAACTGAACATGCCATCCAGAATGTCCGTAAACCCCATAGGTTGGAGTATTAGCGTTTCACGATTATTTGAGTTTGACGAGTCGGTTGGGTCTAACATACATTCCTAATCCAAAGAGGTCTCTATTGTTATAAAATCATTTTACAGGTCCCACACCGTCATGTCAAGGTCAAAGGCGTTGCTTCAGACAGAGAAGTGTGGTATACTCTACCGACTATAGAAGCCAGCCACAAAGGGGAGATCGGAATGCATAGCAAGCGCGTGAGATGGCAAGATAGATGCGTCCATCGGATAGTGTCTACTTTCGGATGGTGGTGTCGTCTTCTTCCAAAGAGGTGGGCACTGCGACTCGGAAATGGCGTTGGAATGCTGTGCTATTATCTCATCAAAAAACGCCGACAGATCGCCCTCAACAACCTACAAATTGCGTTCGGCAGTGACTTAACGCACTCGCAACGGACAGCAATCTGCAAGGCGAGTTTCATCAACGTTGGCAAAACCTGCATTGAGTTTCTCCGGTTCCCTACACTCAACACCGAAAACATCTGGGACGAAGTCTCTGTAGAGGGTGCAGAAAATCTCCATACCGCTTTGGCGGGTGGCAAAGGCGCGATTGTGTTCCTACCCCATTTCGGGAATTGGGAACTCCTGTCACTGGTATACGGCGCGCTGATACCCGATCGTGCGAAAGCCATCGCCTTCCCTCTGAAAAATGCGTCACTTAACACCTATATCTGGCAACGTCGCGAACAGATGAGTTTAAGATTGATTCCTCGGAAACGAGCGATCCGAGAGACACTGCGTGCTTTAAAAAACAACGAAGCTGTCGGTTTTTTCGCAGATCAGAACGCCGGTCCAGAAGGTATATTCGTCAATTTTCTGAGGAAACCGGCTTCAGCCGTCCGTGGTCCCGCTACATTAGCACTTAAGACTGGGGCACCGCTCCTCTTCTCGCTTAGCATCCGCCAACCCGATGACCGACACCACGTTTATATCTCACCCCCAATTCATCCGACGCTCTCCGACGACTTTGAAAGAGACGTTGAAACTTACACAACACAGATGCTGAAACAATTGGAAGCATATATCCATAAATACCCAGAACAGTGGCTGTGGCTCCATAACCGTTGGAAAACACAACCACAGCCGTAAAAATAGTGTTGCATCCACACTGAATCCATGTTAGAATAGTGAGAATTCTCAAAAAACAGTGAAAGCGTTGCCTCATATTCTGAACTGCAGAGGGAAATACTCATGAAAAGATACACTTTGTCCTTCATCATCTTAGTGATTGCTATTGGTATCCCGTTTCTGCTCATTACCCCCAGTGAAAAAGATGCCATAAGCGGAGACGAACGCGTTACCCGTATGATGTTAACCGACGCTCTCACAACCGCTATCCGCATTGCCGAGAAAAATTACTATAAACCGATCGAAGACCCTAACGACATGTTCCGTGGCTCCATCAAAGGCGCGCTCGCCTCCCTTGATGACCCCTATACGTATTACATCAAACGGCGCGACCACCAACGCGCTGTTGAAAATCTATACAATGCCGAATTCGGGGGACTTGGTATTCACATCTACAGTGATCATCGAGGATTTATTAAGATATCTAAACCGATCCCGAATACACCTGCTGCGCTCGCCAATCTCCAAGCAGGAGACTATATCACCAAAGTCAACGATAAACGGATTCATCTGAGCGAAAAAACCGGTATGACGCGGGACGATGTCGTCGATTTACTCAGAGGAAAAGCCGGCACTGATGTGACAATCACTGTCCAACGCAAATTTCTCGAACCTTTCGATGTAACGCTCACCCGTGCGATCGTTCCTATCAGGAGCGTGAAATCAACGATGCTTGACGGGGATATCGGTTACATCCAGATTTCAGGGTTCATCGGCAACAAAGAGGGGACAGAAGTAGAGTTTAAAAACGCGCTTGCGGCACACAAAACCGCCGGCATGAAAGCCCTCATTTTGGATTTGCGGAACAATCAAGGCGGACTCCTGAATGCCGCATATCACATCACTGATGCCTTTATTGACGAAGGGCTCATCGTGTCAACCAGAAGCGAAACGAATAGGCAATTTAATGAAGAATACGAGGCATCATCTAATATCTTGTGTCCGCCCGATATTCCACTCGTCGTCCTTGTTAACGAATACAGCGCGAGTGCCTCCGAAATCGTAGCGGGTGCGATTAAGGACACGCGCCGGGGCATCCTCGTTGGAAAGAAAACTTACGGCAAAGGGGTCGTTCAAAAACGCTACGAACTCCCTGACGGCGGTTCACTGTCGCTCACCATCTCCACCTATTATACACCAAATGGCACCTCAATTAACGAGGTAGGGATCACGCCACAGGTCTCTGTTGATCTTGAGGAACCCGATGAGATAGAAGAGATAGTGCTCAGAAAGGTCGATACAACCGATTCCGTCGAAAATTTTGTCTCAAAATGGATCGACGATGCGCATCAGACCCCCGGTGAAATGCCGAAAGATTTCTCTCGACTCGAACCTGAACTTCCGAAATTACAGCAAACGCTCAAAGAAGAAGAAAATATCACCGCCAGTCTCCGATGGCTGAAACTGCGGGCAGAGCGGCTCTTTAATCTATATGTCGGTATCGATCAGGTCGTCAATTTAGCATACGATCGACAATTGCAAGAAGCAATTCGCATCATTAATGCAGATGAAGTTGGAAAGTATCTCAACCCTTCACCGGAAGAAATCGAACCGCCTTCGACGACACAAGCGAATGCCCCTCTGGAAGATGAGGTTATCACGGAAGAATAGTTGTCAGCAAGAATAGCAGTCGGCAGTCGGGGCGGGTTTTCTCCGAAAACCCTTTCGGCAGTCAAAAAGAGCGGATCGTTAAACGAGAACCTCTTAACCGACGCTTTCCGACAGCCGATAGCCATTCCAAAAACATGAATTCCAGAACCGCGAACCCACCCGATGTCATCAGAAAAAAAGCACTAATTGTCGGACTCATTCTGGTTGTCGTTAACGCGTATTGGGTTGGGATAGCGAGTGAACTCTGGTATGCAGTTTACACACTCGTTTCACCGTTCTCTAACGCGGTTTTCACGCTCTTCGTGCTGCTCGCGCTCAACGTCCTTCTCCATAAATTTTCACCACGCATCGCCTTCACCGCTGCAGAACTGTTACTCATCTACATTATGGTGACGATGGTGTCCACGATCTCAGGACACGCGATGATGGCGATTCTCATGGGAACGCTCGCACACCCCTTCTGGTTCGCAAGCCCTGAAAACGAATGGGCACAACTCTTCCTCCATCACATCCCATCATGGCTCACCGTCCACGAGTTCGAGTGGTTAGCGGGTTACTACGAAGGCGAATCGAGCATCTATTGGGTGGAACATCTCCGCATCTGGATTCGACCCGCACTCCTGTGGTCGGGCTTTATCTTTCTGCTCTACGGTTCACTGCTCTGTTTAGGGTTGTTCCTCCGCAAACAGTGGATGGAACGCGAAAAACTGAGCTTCCCACTCACGCAATTGCCGTTGCAAATGACGACCAATCGGAGTTTTTTTCGTTCCCGCGCCCTCTGGATCGGATTTGGAATCGCCGCGCTCCTTCGTGTGATAGCTGGGTTGCACGACATTTTTCCCGTTATCCCGGCGTTGCCACCGAACTATCGGCTCGACCGACATTTTACCGAACGCCCTTGGAATGCGATCGGCTACGCTTCGATGTCCTTTAACCTCGCAATCGTCGGGTTAACCTATTTCATGCCGCTCGACCTTGCGTTCTCGACGTGGTTCTTCTTCTGGCTCACCCGTGCAGAACGCGTAATCGCGAGTGCAGTCGGCGTCACAAACATCAACATCTTGCATTTCAACGACCGCGCTTCGGGTGCCTGGGTGGGTATCGCCGTGCTGACGCTCTGGATGAGCCGTCGGCACTTCGCTCGATTCTTCCGACACGTGATCGGACGCGAACAAGGGGACGACAGCAGAGAACCCTTCTCCTATCGGACAACAGCAGTCCTGACTGTGGTGAGTATGGGGCTTGTCTTTGCGTTCTGCTATGCGGCGGGTATGTCGTTGTGGGCAATCAGTGTATTTTATGCCCTATTTATAGCGTTCGCCATTGCGATAGGACGCGTCCGCGCTGAACTCGGTCCCCCTTACCACGAAGTTATCGGTATTAACCCACGACAGATGATGGTGAGTATGTTCGGGACGCGACAATTGGGTGGTGCAAATCTCACTGTCATGACGTTTCTTTACGCCTTTAACCGTTGTAACCGTTCGCACCCGATGCCGAACCAGATTGAATCCCTGCGGATTGGGGAACGTTCAGGCATGCCCGGTAAAACCTTAATCTTAGGAATGGCACTCGCCATCGCAGTCGGTGCGTTGGCGACGTTCTGGACGTATTTGCAAGTCGCTTATCAGTACGGTGTTTTGGCGCAATGCCAAGGTGTTGTGGGACGCTTCGGTTGGGAGAGTTTCAACCCGCTTCAGAGTTGGTTGCAGCACCCGAAAGAACCGGACGTCAGCGCGATGGCTTTTATGAGTGGCGGGTTCGCCTTTGTGTTTTTCCTTAACTTCCTACGGACACGCTTGTTATGGTGGACGCTTCATCCATCGGGTTACGTACTTTCAGGCGCGTCATGGGGCGGACTTATCTACTTCTGGTTCCCCGTCATGGTGAGTTGGCTCATCAAGTTTTTGATTCTCCGATTTTCGGGTTGGCAAACGTATCGTAAAGCGATCCCGTTCTTCCTCGGCTTGGTTTTGGGGGACTACATTCCGCGCAGCATTCTGAGCCTCATCAGTTTTGCATTGCATTTATATATGCCATCATCTGGTGCGGGGCATACACTTTAGGGTTGGCTATCAGCAACCGGCGGTCAGAAGAGCAATGATTAGAAGGTTGGTAATTGTCCGAAAGTTGCGAGTTGCGAAGTTAGTGTCTGAATCACGGATGACACGGATTATACAGATTTCGCAACAAGTTTTGCTACAAAAGAGCAGCATGCGTAAGTCCTATAAAAATTTATATCGCATTAACCGCACCTTAGAGCACAGACTCACAGTCTATGCTACAAGAGGGAACCCAAACTAAAAGTTTATGCTACAATTTCAATCAGAACTGGTATAAGTCCGAAAATATATAGAAAGTTGTTCAACGATCCTACCTCCCAAGGTTTCCGCCCCTGACTTTGATTTGACAAAACGGGCATTTCACCATACAATTACTATACACCGACAGAAACTAAAACAATCAACATCCGAAATGAAGCGAAAACCTAATGCCGACACAATTACTCACCGTAGACGCACTCACAAAAGGGTTCGTAGTCAACCAACCGCCAATCGTTAAAAACATTAGTTTCAGCGTCCATACGGGCGAGATTCTCGC